>JAFZPO010000211.1 GCA_017550305.1 Clostridia bacterium | reverse complement strand
TCGCAATGCTCATCCTGCAGACTTCACAGCTGCTCTATTACATGGCCATCCTGCTGTTCGTTGGCCTTGCCTGCGGCGCGATCACGGGCATCGCCGCACGCGCGACGATCAGCCACATGAAAAAGCTGGACCGAAGATCCTGATTGAATACTGTTCTCCCGCAGGCGCCGTCAGGTGCCTGCTTTTTTCATGCGAAGAAGGATATCGCCCATCGCATCCCACTTGCGTTCCATGTCCGCCACGAGCCGGAACTGCGTATGGCAGCGGTCGAGGTTGTGCTCAGGGCGGCTGATTGAGTAATAAACGTCGCCCTCGAGGTAATCCGCGAGGAAACGGATCCCGTTTTCCAGCGTCATGAGCTTCGCGCCCATGCGCAGGGACATGAGTTCTTCCGTGCCCATCCCCTCGCCGCATTCGCTGAGGAACCCGCGTGCATATGCCTCATACAGCGGGAGCGACAGGGAAACACGTGAAAGGTCCTTTTCATCCTCCGAAGCGGTGTTCGCGCCGAAGCGGATCGAGTCGCCGAAATCATAGGCCGCGGCGCCGGGCATAACGGTATCCAGGTCGATCACGCACAGCGGTTCGCCGGTATCCCTGTCCAGCAGGACATTGTTCAGTTTCGTATCGTTATGCGTCACGCGCAGCGGCAGCGTTCCGTTCTTAAGCTTTGCCGTGATACTGTCTGCCTCTGATTCGCGCGCCAGTGCGAACGCGATCTCTTCTTTCACGCCTGCTGCCCTGCCCATCCGGTCTTCCTGAACGGCTTTCCTGAAATCGGCATAGCGCTTGGGCGTATCATGGAAGCGCGGGATGGTCTCCGTAAGCTCCGCCGCCGGGAAGTCCCTGAGCATCCGCTGGAAGCGGCCGAAGGCTACGGCGCTCTGGTAAAAGTCATTTTCCGTTTCCGCGCGTTCCAGGCAGATACCGCCTTCAATGAACTCAAGCACACGCCAGGGCCGGCCCTCTTCGTCACGGTCATAAGGCCTGCCGTCAAGCGTCGGCACCACTGTCAGCACGGGCGACGCGCCGCGGCTGCGCAGGTGTTCCGTGACCAGGCTGATATTCCGCATCAGGTTATCCGCGTCCGGAAAAACATGCAAGTTTATGCCCTGCAGGATATAGCGCCTGCCGGTATCCGTCGTGACGCAGAAAGTGCGGTTTATATGTCCGTTGCCGTACGGAACAGCCGTGACGGGATTCCCTTCCAGGGCAAAACGCTTTGACTGTTCCAGCATCCGTTTCTCCTCCAATGCGCTCTGTTTCCTCAATTTTACACGCAAACACCCCGGCAGGCAAGCGCTTTCTGTGTCTTGCGCGTTTTGCCATGTTTTGCTATAATAATACGGATTTTTGACAGAAAGGAACGGGCAGATGAAGGTCTTTGACGCGATATTGCTGCTGGGGCTCAAGCTGCTGCCGGACGGGAGCCCGACGCATGAGCTGACCCTGCGCGTTGAAACGGCCGCTTCCTGCTTCAAGGCAGGCCGCGCGCCGCGCATCATCTGCTGCGGCGGGCAGACGCCGGGCACGCCCGTTTCGGAAGCGAACGTCATGCGCGGGATGCTGATAGCGCTCGGAGTCCCCGGAAATGCGGTCCTCTGCGAGGACAGGTCCCAGATCACGGTCGAGAACTTCAAAAACGCGCGTAAAATGCTGGATACCCCGCGTCCCAGTGTCCTGATCGTCACCAGCGATTACCACATGTTCCGTGCTAAGGCGATCTGCAGGATCTCGGCGCACATGCGCTGCAGGGGCTGCAAGGCGCGCATCCCGAAGGACGAAACGCGCATCGCGCGGCATGACGAGCCCCTGCACACGATCGATTACCTTCTCGGGTTCCAGAGCGGCCGCCGGGAGCGTCCCGACTGGTACATGAAGCTCCGGGAGCTTGAGATACGATATATCAGACAGGAGAAATGACATGCAGCCTGACGGAAATCAACGCGGTTACCTGTATGAGCGTTTCCGCCTTTTCCATACCGTAGACCAGCAGACCCTGGACGTCGGCTGGCATTACCATGCCTTTGACAAGCTCGTATTCTTTATAGGCGGACATGCCGAATATACTGTGGAAAGCGAGGCCGTGCAGCTCATGCCCGGCGACATCATCCTGGTCGCCTACGGCCAGCTGCATAAGATGCACGCGGAAGAGGATATCCCCTATGAGCGCTATATCCTTTACCTGGACAGCGGATACCTGTCCGCGCAGGCTGCCGAGGCCGGCGGTCTGAACGCCTGTTTCGCGCGCGCACGCCGTGACGGGCACTGCCTGCTGCGGCTCAGTGATGCCGACCGCGCTGCCGTATTCCAGCTGTTCGTACGGCTCGAGAAAGCGCTCAAGGATGAATCCCCGTACGGGCCCGCGCTCTCCGAAGCGCTGCTCACGGAGCTCATGATCCTCATCTGCCGCGCGCCGGAAGAAAAGGGCGATCCTGCGCTTGCCGCCGCGGACACGGATGAAAAGATCCAGCAGGCGCTGCATTACATCCAGTCGCACCTGGGCGCGAACCTGTCCTGCGACGCGCTGGCCTCACGCCTGTATATGAGCCGCTCCTCATTCCAGCACCGGTTCAAGGCGGCTACCGGGTATGCCCCGCATGCGTATATCCGCCTGAAGCGCCTGCTGTACGCCAGCGAGCTCCTGGCTGACGGCGAGCCCGCACTGACCGCCGGCCGCAAGTGCGGGTACACGGATCATTCCGCCTTCTGCCACGCATTCACCGCGCAGTTCGGCATGACCCCCTCCGCCTACCGCCCGCGCAGCTCGCTCGTCGGTCCGGACGAGTAAAAAACGCTCCCCGCAAGGGAGAGCGTCAAATGACAGTCATCCTTCCTGCCTGAAACACGGCAGGATCATTTTTTCTTTTTGGGGAGCAGTCGGCAGATGAACGGGAATGCCATCGGCCAGATGGCGCCGGCGAACAGGACCATGAAGAAATAGCGCACCGCATGGGCTGCCATACCACCTCCGAAGATCGCGTTCAGCGGGGCCTTGAGCCCGGCACGGATCGCCATGATGAGGCCCAGTCCGACAACGCATTTTACGATCTGTGCGGGGATCGAGCCTTCAACGGAGAAGTGCACATAATGATCATCGATCAAGAACGCCGCAAACATGCCCAGGATTGCGCCCAGCAGCGTATACCCGTTCTTGACGCCTGATTCCAGGTTCTCGGCTTCCACATCCGCGGGGAACGGATATACGTTCGTATAGATCACATACGCGATGGCGATCAGCGTGAGGATCGCGAGCAGGATATACATCTTCTTCGAATTCCCGCTGCGGAACACCGGCCGCATCAGGATGATCAGCAGCAGGCCGATGCCGACGGATACGCCCACGTCCAGCGGTGTATGCACGCCCAGGTACATCCTCGAGATCCCGACCAGTGCGTAAAACACCCAAAGGATGATGCTCAGCCAGCGCTTTTTCACGGAGACTGCCGGTACGCCGAGCGTGGATGCCGCGCTCTGGGTATGCCCGCTGGGGAAGGAATACCCGTCCGCGCCCGCACGCGCTTCCTCTACAATCGTGAACTCGGAATCCTGCACCCAGGGCCGCGAAATGCGGAAGATCAGTTTCATCCACTGCGTGGTGATCGTGCCTACGAATCCCGAGGTGAGCATGAAATAGCCCACCTGCTTGCTGATGCACCAGAAAAGGACGATCGAGATGACCATGAACGGGATCTCATTGCCCAGCTCCGTGATGAGCAGCATGATCTTGTTCAGCCACGGCTGGCGGAGGCCTTCAAAAAAATACAAAATCGACATAAAAGTTTTCTCCCGGTCTAAAGCTTGTTTATGGCCTAGCAAACCAACACTCGTGATTTTAATCATGAGATACGGTTTGCTTTTTTTGATGTATGTCAGGAAGAAAAGGCGTATAATAGTGATGTAAAAGTATCAAAGCCACGAGGAAGGAGGTGAAAAAGCAGTGTATCTTACAGTAAGACAGCAGATAAACCACCTGTCGAAAGAACAGTACCGAACATTGAAAAGGTTGTGCCGAGCCGGAAAGGACCTTGCGAATCAGGCAATCTATAATATCCGGCAGCATTACTTCGCC
>JAFZPO010000210.1 GCA_017550305.1 Clostridia bacterium | reverse complement strand
TACCTCAAGGATAATCGCATGACTTCAGTCACCCCGCCTGACGGCGGCGTCACCATTTCCATTCTTGGCGTACCGTACAAGAGCGCACCGTATACCGAGACCATGTGGAGCAACACCAAGAACAAGAAGACCTTCTATTGGTTTGATCTGAACGGTTATAATCTGACTGTAATCAATCCCACAGACGAAAGCGTCGGCTGGTTCTGTGTCTACCGCAATACGGAAAAATAAGCATGTATGATGTCGTTGTAATCGGCGCCGGTCATGCCGGATGTGAAGCAGCGCTTGCCTGCGCACGCATGGGGCTGGAAACGCTGCTGTTCACTCTCAATCTGGATGCAGTTGCACTGATGGCCTGCAATCCGGCCATAGGCGGCACGGGCAAGGGTCATCTGGTCCGCGAAGTGGATGCGCTTGGCGGCGAAATGGGTCTAGCTATTGATGACACCACGCTGCAGAGCCGTATGCTGAACGCGAGCAAAGGTCCCGCCGTGCATTCCCTGCGCGCGCAGGCTGATAAGCGGCAGTATCAGCGCCGCATGAAGCGTGCGCTTTTCTCGCAGGAACATCTCACCGTCCGTCAGGGCGAAGTCACACGCCTCCTGACCGAAAACGGACACATTACCGGTGTCATTACCGCTACCGGCGATCATATCGAATGCCGTGCAGCAATCGTCTGCACAGGCGTATATCTGCATGGACGCATCTATATTGGTGAAGCGCAATGGGATGGCGGACCTCAGGGCCTGCTGCCGGCAAACGGCCTGACGCAGAGCCTGCTCGACCTGGGCTTTTCCGTACGCCGCTTCAAGACCGGAACGCCTGCCCGCATCGACGCCCGCAGCATTGATTTTTCACGTCTTGAACCGCAGCACGGTGATGAGCCGCCTGTGCCTTTCTCGTTCATGACTGACCATGCGATCGAGAACCGCATGGACTGTTACCTGACTTATACCAACGCGCGTACCCACCAGATCATTCTGGACAATCTTGACCGCGCGCCCATGTTCAACGGAGCCATCACAAGCACCGGCCCGCGCTACTGTCCCTCCATTGAAAGCAAGATCGTGCGTTTCGCCGACAAGGACCGCCATCAGCTGTTTCTGGAACCGGAAGGTCTGAATGACGAGGAGTGGTATGTTCAGGGTATGTCCTCCAGCCTGCCTGAAGACGTTCAGTGGGCTATGTACCGCACAGTACCCGGGCTTGAACACTGCATACTGACACGTCTGGCATATGCCATCGAGTACGACTGCATTGACAGCCGTGTCCTTTCTCCCGCACTCGCGGCACTGCACGTCCCCGGACTGTATCTTGCCGGACAGGTCAACGGCACTTCCGGGTATGAGGAAGCCGCCGCACAAGGTATCCTGGCCGGTATCAATGCCGCGCTTTATGTACGGGAAAAAGAGCCCTTCGTGCTGACCCGTGCGCAGGCATATATCGGTGTAATGACCGATGATCTTACGACCAAGGGCACTGATGAGCCCTATCGTATGATGACTAGCCGTGCGGAGCACCGTCTCTATCTGCGACAGGACAATGCCGATCTGCGTCTGACCGCCTTCAGCCACAAGGTGGGACTGGCCGGTGACGAGCGTATGCGCCGTGCTGAAAAGAAGGCACAGGAAACAGAAGCTCTGCTTGGTTACCTGCGTGACTCGCATAAGGAAGCCCTTCTGCGCCAGCCGGGACAGGATATTGACCCACTGCTGCCCGATCCCAATGAATACAGACCGGACTCACGCCGCCAGGCTGAGCTTCAGGTCAAGTATGCAGGTTATCTCCAGAAAGAACAGTCCGCTGTTATCCGTGCCGCCGCACTTGAAGAGCGCCTGCTGCCTGACGACACACCGTACGATGAGATCTCCGGGCTGCGTACCGAGGCACGGCAGAAGCTTGCTGCCCAGCGTCCGCGTTCGCTTGGCCAAGCCGGGCGTATACCCGGCGTATCTCCCGCCGATGTAGCCGTCCTGACGGTATGGCTGAAAAAACACGAAACCGAAAACAAAGCAATGTAAATGGGGCGAAGCAATTTTCGCCCCATCGCTTTATTCTATGGAAGATTTACGGCTGCTTACGCATGAGCACCGTCATAAGGAAACTCTACCAGCCTGCCGCCATAGGAAGCAAGCACGGCTGTTACTTCATCGCGCAGCGCGCGTCCTTCGCCTGTACACCAGTCATCGCCATGCACGACATAATTGGGATGCAGCAGTTCCAGGTTCTCCCTGTATGAAACAGTCTTCTGCTCGATAACCTTGTATACGCCCCGCAGGTTCTCAAGCACGATACGCCGGTCTGCGTACGAAACGCGCGGCGTACGTCCGCGGGAAGCCACGGCTTCATCAGACAGCACGCCAACAATGACCCGGCCCAGCCGCCGCGCACGGCGCAGGATCGCAATATGCCCGCTGCGGATTACATCGGTGGAGAAACACATATAGACCGTACGTGCTTCTACCTGCGCCAGCATTGCCGAAACAACAGCCAGGTCCTGCGCATCGTCGATCTCGGCACACAGCATGTCACCTACGTCCAGTGCAGTTATATCCGCAGCCCCATTCAGCTCATTGAGTGCGTTCTCCGCATATACGCGGTCATTGCCCGCCTCACAGAACTCGATGATCTTATTCAGCCACAGACGCATGCTGTCGCGCTTCAGGTGATACAGTGCCTGCGCAGCCATGGCCTCATTGAAAAATTCTATGCCCACTTTCATGACTTTCCCGTCACGTACCACCGCCTTGAAATCCTTCTGCGGCAGTGGCAGTGTGGAGGAAACGGTCATGCAGGAAACCGGCGATGCCAGCACGCGGTCCAGCACTTCGCTCTCGAACACGAGATCACCGTGCATCAGCAGGATATCGTCATCAAGCAGTTCTTTTGCGCAGTAGATGCTGTAAATATAATTGGTCTCGCGGAAGCGCGGATTGTGTACAAAAGTAATATGCAGCGGCAATGCCAGACTCTGGCAGTAATGCACCAGTACGCTGTCAAACAGGCCGGTGGTGATCACCACCTCGGTCACACCGGTTTCTGCCAGCATGGACAGCTGGCGTGACAGGATCGTCTCGCGCGGCGAGACTTCTGTCATACACTTGGGATGTTCACTGGTCAGCACGCCCATCCGTGTGCCCAGTCCGGAATTCAAAATCAGTGCTTTCATTTATTTGTCTTTCTCCGTATATTTTCGTTCGGCCATGGCCAGGCTGTCGATCACTTCGTCGGTCATCGCGCCGCGTATGCCATAGCGTTCACCCGCCAGGCATCCCGCAAGCCCATGCCACAGGCACGCCTGTTCGAGCGCTTTTTCAATCGGCATTCCCTGTCCCAGCAGGGAGACCAGGATACCGGCCAGTGCATCCCCGCTGCCGCCTTTTGCAAGCGCGGGTGAGCCAACCGTATTCAGTCCCCACACCTTGTCCGGTGAAGCCAGGACTGTAGTCGCTGACTTCAGTGCCACATGGCAGCCATAACGCTGACGCAAAGCGTCCGCCGCTGACAGCGGATCGTCTAATACTTGCGCCAGAGGCCAGTCCAGAAGTCTTGCCGCCTCGCCTGCATGGGGCGTGATCACAGCCTTTTTACCCAGGACCATAGGTGCAGCAGCCAGCAGGTTCAGCGCGCCGGCATCCCAGACTTCCGGGATGCTTTCATCGTGCAGGCAAACCAGTCTCTGCCGGTTTTCTTCCGTTTCCGCCATGCCGCAGCCAAAGAGGCGGGCGTCACAGCGAACCTGCGGATCGTCTTCCGCTGCACGCGCCATTGCGCACGGCACTGCTGTCTGTACAACAGGCAGAACTGTTCTCGGTGTGACTACCGTTACCAGGCCGCTGCCGGCACGCAGGGCTGCCCGGGCAGCCATTACCGCTGCACCTGCCATACCCTCGCTGCCACAGTGCAGGACTACGCGTCCGCAGTCTCCTTTGTGTGCGCTGCGGCTGCGCCGCGGCAGGCAAAGATCCTGCGGCTGAGTATATCGCAGCCCCTGTGCGCCTGTCAGGCCGATATCGGCAACCGTCAGTTCGCCGACCAGGTCTTTCTGGCGGGTCAGCAGTAATCCCTGTTTCGCCCACTGGAACGTGACCGTATGCGTAGCAGGGATACAGACGCCGCGCACAGCACCTGTCAGCGCGTCCATTCCGCTTGGCACATCCACAGCGAGGATCACTTTTCTGCCCGCAGCGCAGGCTGCCATCAGGCGTCCCAGCGGTTCTTCTGCCGCGACCGCGCCGCCAAAGCCTGTTCCGAACAGCGCATCCACAAGCACTCTGCCAGCAGGCAGAACCGGCTCCATGCCAATCTGAACGGGAATCCCCAGCGCCTGAGCATAACCCAGATTGGTCTGGGCATCAGGTGTACGCGGCGGCAGGGGCATCACAATGCGTGAATCGCCGCCGTCCAGTTTCCACATGCGTGCAATGGCCAACCCGTCGCCGCCGTTATTGCCCGGTCCGCACAAAAACAGGACCGTTTCACCCGGTGTCAGCAGCCCCCGCAGCACCTCATATGCTCGGCGTGCTGCCGTTTCCATCAGCAAAAGTGAAGAAACTCCCGCATCAAAGGCCGCCTGTTCTTTTGCGCGCATCTCCTGCGGCGTTATTGCAGTTCTGCTCATGCTTCTCCCTCCAGGATCGCTACAGCCATTGCCACTCCCCCGTCATGACTGATCGACAGCAGTGCGGCAGAAGCGCCCTTTTCCTGCAAGGCTGCCAGTACTTTTTCATTCAAAATATAATACGGTGCGCCTTTCTCATCATGGCCGACCTCGGCATCAATGAGTGAAAGCGGCCCAATGCCGATACCCAGTGCCTTGACCAGCGCTTCCTTGGCGGCAAACAGCCCCGCCGCTGTCTCAGCGGCGTGGCTGCGTGCAGCAATATATGCACGCTCTCCTTCAGTAAAGTACCGTTCCAGAAAGCGCGAATTCTCCAGGATTTTTACCATGCGCTCAATCGCGCATACATCACAGCCCAGTCCCCGGATCATGCGTCCAGCGAGAAGAGCACAGCATTGGCAATTGCCCTGGCCGTGACTTCGGCGGCAGCAGCACACAGCTTGATGAAGTTCACATCGCTGTTTACTTTGCCTGTTGCCATACTGAATACGGTATCACCATCCATCTGGGTATGTACGGGGCGAATCGCTCTTGCATAACCGTCATGTGCAACATCCGCCAGGCGTGCGCACTGCGATCGGCTCAGTTTGCAGTCGACCGCAACTACCGCCAGGGTAGTATTGGTGCCGGGCGCCGGAATATGCAACTGCCGCTGTGCGGCTGCCTGTCCTACCAGCAAACCTTCGGCAGGCACACGCGTACCATCATCCATATGCGCACAGGCAATGCACTCGCCTGTTACGGGATGATACACATCGCCGACCGCATTAACTGCCGCTATGGCGCCTACCGTGACGCCTTCGGGAAGCGTGATGCTCGCGCTGCCCACACCGCCGTACTGCGGCTGTGCGCCTACTACCAGCTTGCCGACCGTAGCACCGGTTCCGGCGCCGACGCGTCCCTGTGTCATTGTCTTCCCCGCACTCATGCAGGCCGAATATCCCATTGCCGCATCAGGACGTACGCTGCCGTCGCCCACCGCAAGGTCGTACAGTACAGCCGCTGGTACAATGGGCACCCGCTGTCCGGCCATTTCCATACCGACACCCATCTGCTCGAGGTACTTCATTACGCCGTCAGCGGCAGCCAGTCCATAAGCGCTTCCGCCGGAGAGCACCACTGCATGTACCTGCTCTACCAGATTGCCCGGTTTGAGCAGGTCTGTTTCGCGTGTGCCCGGTGCCGCACCGCGGACCGAAACGCCGCCCGTGGCGCCCTGTGCAGGCGCCAGGACCACTGTTACGCCGGTCTGCGCTTCAGCATTCTGCGCCTGTCCGATACGGATACCGTGTACCTGTGTGATATCTCCGGGAAAAGGACGATAGATATTCGGCATAAGTGCCTCCTGTTCTACTGCAGCCTGCTGTCCAGCCAGGCAATCAGGTCTGCCGTGACTTCATCGCGGTTGATCTCGTTGAACATTTCATGACGGCCGTTTTCATACAGCTTTACCGTCACGTCTTCGACTCCGGCATCGCGGAACTGCTGCGCCACCGTTTTTACGCCTTCAGCATTCTGCCCGCCGACCGGATCTTTATCGCCGGATACAAAATACACCGGCAGCCAGTTGGGTATGGCCGTCAGCCGCTCCGTTTTGCTCAGCGCCAAAAGGCCGTCAAACATATCATAGAAGCCGCGCGCAGTGAAAGTAAACCCGCAAAGCGGATCAGCAACATATTTGTCCACTTCTTTCTCATCACGGCTCAGCCAGTCAAAGTCTGTACGTGCCGGCTGGAAAGGAGCATTATAACTGCCAAACACCATCTTGTTGACGCTTGCGGAAGGTTTCTGCCAGCCTCCGAACGCACCGCTTGCTGCCGCCATCGAACGCGCCGCACTGCTCACGGCGGCGGGGCGCCAGCCAGTGCCGCTCAGCACGCAGGCTGCCAGTTCCTTGCCATAACGGAGCAGATATTCACGCACTACAAAGCTGCCCATGCTGTGCCCCAGCAGTGCAAGATTCAGGCCTGGGAAGCGTGACCTTGCAAACTCCGTCACCCGGTGGATATCCTCGACCAGATGATCCCAGCCGTCCTTGGGCCCGAAATAACCCAACTCTTCTTTAGGCGCAGTCGGGCCATGCCCCAGGTGATCATGCCCGACCACGGCATAACCCGCCGCATTGAGGGCTACTGCCAGGCGGTCATAACGGTCCATATGCTCAGACATGCCGTGCACCAGCTGAACGATCGCACGGGGTGCGTCGATCGGCCATACACGTACGCAAAGCGGCTTTCCGGTCACCGATACAACGGTTGCCTTTTCCATTTGCGCCCTCCTGTTACAGCTGGTAAAGGCCTACTTTCTTATAGACCTTACGCATGGTACGAATTGCCAGAGCACTTGCACGCTCAGAGCCGTTTTTCAGCACGCCGTTGATATACGCTTTGTCCGCCAGGATGCGCTTCTGCTCCTCCTGAATGGGTGTCAGCACGCTGATCACGGCTTCCGTAGCCGCTTCCTTCAACGCGCCATAGCCCTTGCCTTGGAGTGCGGCACATACTTCGTCGGTCGTCTGCCCGCTCATCGCGGCAGTGATAACGATCAGGTTGGTCACGCCCGGTTTGTTCTCGGCGTCCATACGGATCTCGCCGTCACTGTCAGTGACTGCACGGCGCAGCTTACGGCGTACATCGTCAGGAGTATCGGCCATGGAGATCAGGGAATCCGGCTCGCCGGACTTGCTCATCTTGCTCGTCGGATCATTGAGCGCCATAATGCGTGCGGCCGGGGACTTACTGATATACGGTTCCGGAATACGGAACACATCACCGTATACGCCGTTAAAACGCGTCGCGATATCGCGGCAGATCTCCAGATGCTGCTTCTGATCAGCACCTACCGGTACCACGTCGGACTGATACAGCAGGATGTCCGCTGCCATCAGCACGGGATAGGTAAACAGGCCGGCATTGATATTATCGGCATGCTTGGCGCTCTTATCCTTGAACTGCGTCATACGCGAAAGCTCACCCATATATGTGAAGCAGTTAAGGATCCATGCCAGTTCCGCGTGCATAGGTACATGGCTCTGAGCATAAATGATATTCTTTTCCGGATCCAGGCCGATGGCGATATACAGCGCAGCCACCTCAGCAGTGCGGCGGCGCAGTGCGGCAGGATCCTGACGCACGGTCAGCGCGTGCAGATCGGCCATGCAGAAAAGGCAGTCGTAATCCTTTTCCAGCTTCACGAAATTGCGCAGCGCACCGATATAATTACCGATGGTCAGTATACCACTGGGCTGAACGGCGGAATAGAGAACAGGCTTACGTACGGGAGTCTCACTCATAGCAGGTCACTTCTTTCTATCAAACTTCAAGAGGCTCAGCCATTGGCTTCGCCGTCGATTACAAAGGAATTGCGCAGGAATTCGCCATACAGCGTGAATTCCGCTTCGCGGTCTTCAGGATAAGTCAGTGTCAGCGAATAGAACACGCCCTCGCCCGCAATCACGATCAGGTACATGCCGCTGTCCTGAGCAGTCAGGGTACCCAGCGTCTCATCAATGGTGATCAGTATATTTTCGCTCTCGCTGGCAAGAAATCCTGCATACTCGGCCAGAGAGGCGCCATCTGCTTCTTCGCAGCGATAGCGGATGCCGGAAACGAACCGGCCCAGTTCGTCTGTGTAGGACCAATCATATGCGCCACTCATATCGGCTGTATAGATGTCAGGAACGCTCAGCATATACCCCGCGCCCTGTATGGGCACCGTACGCTGTGAAAGATAGTAGTCACCCGTTTCGCAGCTGATCAGCGTCCAGCCGTCAGCGGCGCGCTGTACACAAACGGTAGCATCGCACAGCCAGGTCAGGGCATCGTCCGGCGCATAGCGGGGCAGCGTGTCACCGCCATCCTCCAGATATACGTCGCACTCCAGCACATAGCACCCGCCGTCCTCTACACAGGAATACACATATGCTCCAACATACGTATTCTCATCATATTCCACAGGCAGCGCTTCACGCACTGCACTGTCCAGCCATGCACGCATAATAGCCAGTTCGCTTTCGCTGAGAACGCTGTCCTGCATTTCACGTACAGGTGCAGCCAGTGCACAGACCGGCAACATCAGGCACAGCATAAAACAAATCAGCTTTTTCATGAAACCCTCCATCAGTCCTTCAGCCAATCCTGGCTGTCAGTATAGCTGTATTTCAAAGCATTTTCCCTGCAGTATTCCAAGGCATAGCTATCACGGTAAACCGCAAGGATGAGGTTGGGGCAACGACTGAAAGCCTGTTCGCCGATCTTTGTCAGTGTAACAGGAAGAGTAACCTGATTCAGATTCTCACAGCCATAAAATGCGCTGTTGCCAATCTCTGAAAGGCCGCTGCCGCCGCTGACTCTTGTCAGCATACTGCAGTAAAGAAAAGCCTCTTTTCCGATCTTCTCAAGGCTGTCGGGCAATACGATTTCGCCGATTGCTACAGCCCGGTAGAAAGCATCCTGCGCGATTTCCCGGATTCCCTGCGGTATTACATAGGTGCTCTGCTGCCGTCCCGCAGGGTAACACAGCAGTTTTCTTTCTGTTTTGACGAACAGCACTCCGTCTATGGATGCCAATACCGGGTTATCGGCAGAGACGCGGATCTCTGTCAGCCCTTCACATTTCAGGAAAGGATTAACACCCATTTCAGTCAGGGCAGCCGGCATGGCCACGCTCGTCAGCCCGGTGCACTCCTCAAACGCTCTGTCCTTTATTTCCGTCAAGCTTTCGGGCAGAACGATCTCCCTGAGATTCCTGCAGTAACTGAACGCTCCGCTGCCGATTGTCTTCAGCGTAGATGGCAATGAGATGTATTCAAGATCATAACATACAGTAAAGGCATTATTGCCAATCTCCTTCAGCCCTTCGGCGATCTCTACTGTCTGCAAATGACCGCATCCCCGGAAGGCACCGTCGCCTATACGTTCAAGCCCTTTGGGCAGTGACAGTGCGGTCAGACTGTCACAGGCATAAAACGCAGAGCGATCAATCTCGACCAGTCCTTCGGCAAAAGAAATGCTCCTTAACCCGGAACACATACTGAAAGCCGATGCGCAAATCTTCTTTAGGCTGTCAGGGAACGTTATGTCTGTCAGTCTCTCGAACTCATCAAAGGCACGCTCGCCAATGATTTCTGTACCCTGCGGCACGGAAAATGACTGATCGCTTCCAAAGTAGCTGATCAGCTTATTCTCCGTCTTGTCATACAATGCGCCATCCACCACAGCGAACAGCGGATGCTCGTCCGATACACACACCGTCTGGTCATAAAACCACCATTGGAACGGATTGATCCCGATTTCTGTCACACTGTCGGGAATAACTATTTCCTTCATTTCGCAGTCAGCGAAAGCCCGGTCTCCAATCGTTGTCAATCCGTCGGGCAAATTCAGTGCTTTCAGGCAATAGCACCCGGCAAATGCCTCATTGCCGATAATCTTCAGGCCATCGGGCAGCATGACTTCTGTCAGATATTCGCACGCGGAAAAAGCGCCTTCGCTCAGCGCCTGCGTACCCTGCGGCACGATATACACTTCGCTTTCCTTCGCTGCGGGATAGCACACCAAGCATCTATCCTTTTTGCTGAACAGCACGCCATCAACAGACTCCAGATCCGGATTCTTCAAAGAAACATTTACTTCTGCCAGGCTGTAACAACGTCCGAAAATATTCGCATCCGGACTTATAATACTGTCTGGCAGGAAAACGCTGACCATATCACTGCTCCTGAAAGCATTGCCATCGATTTCCGTCACCGCATGACCGTCCAGTTCGGCCGGTACTATAACTGTTTCTTCCTCACCGTTATAATTCAGTATCAGGGCCGTATCATTATCACGGACAATATAACCGTAATCACCGCTGGTGTACACCACTACCAGCTGGCCTTTATAGATCGTCTGTACTTCGTGCGTACTTTCTGCCACTGCCGCGCCAAACAGCAGCATCGCGACAAGCAGCAGGCAAATAATCTTCTTCATGGTTACCTCTCAAAAAGTGTCGAGATATGCTAATCCATTAAAGCAATGTCTTTTGCTTCATCCATAGATGATACGCCGGACCATGTCTGCCCATTCGGACCGTACAGCATGTTTCCGATCAGCGTGTACGTTCCATGGGCGGTATTGATTGTGTTGCTGATAATATTAGCAGGCCCACGGCTTCCCAGGACCGAACTGCCGTTGTCTGTCATCATCGATCCGTCAGGCCCAAAGAGTGTTTCGCCTACGCGTTCCGCTGTCCCGTTTTTTGAAAAAATACTGCTGCCGTTCCACGTGACCAGATTCCCTTTTTTTCGAGATAGCCATGTGCACCAGGTTCCTTTCTCCGGCAAAGCGGCAAGTTATTCCGTCATACAGAAAACCGATGTCCTTTTATTGCTTCTGTTCGCTTTCTTTTTTATGAAGGTATCTGGCAATTGACAGGGCGGCGGTATTGCCCTGTCCCACTGCGCGCGCCGCCTGATAGGGTGAACCGGTAATGTCACCGGCAGCAAACACGCCCTCGATATTCGTGGCCAGATCTTCATCCACTGCCACAGCCTCGCCGTTCATGGCAAGATGCGGCAGCAGCGTGGAAAGGGCAACGGCAGGGCGCAGGATGAACACGCAGTCATACGCCTTTTCGCCCTGATCGGTAGCAAGCACCACGCCTTCGCCTTCAGCGCGCAGCGTCCTGGGCGCACCCGGGCATACAGTTACGCCTTCCGGCGTGTCATGCGGTTTTTCCATGTAATAATCCACCGGGCAGATGGAACAGAGGAACCGTACATCTTCTTCAAAGGAAGCATCCTGCGCAATCACGGCGACGGGACGTCCGCGGTAGAGCATTCCGTCACATGTGGCACAGTAGCTGACACCTTGACCAACCAGTGTATCTTCGCCGTCTATGCGTGCCACGCGTCCGATGCCTGTCGCTAGCAGGACCGCATCGCAGGCGATCATTTCTTCCCCTGCAAGGACCGTAAACCCACGGCGGGTCTTCTGGATATAGCGCGCCAGTCCGCTTTTGAGTACTACGCCCGCCTCTTCCGCCTGCTTGCGGAAGCTTTGAAGCATATCCCCGCCTGCCATCTGCGGAAGACCGGGATAATTATCCACGCGCTTGGCTTTTTCCAATGCCCCGCCGGAGGCGTAAAGCATTGTCACATCCACACCGCGCAGCCGTAATGTAAGCGCTGCTGAACAGCCCGCTGGTCCTGCTCCAACGATCAGCACGTGAGACATGGCATACGCCCCCTTTTACCATATTACGGAAACAGTATATCACATTTTCAATGAATTGCGACACATGGATATGGTAAAAAACCATGCTTGCCAGTGTTCGGGACGAATGCTATAATGCGGGAGCAGATGATTGCGGGGAGGGGACTCGGGTGCGTCCGGAAGGCGATTTCAAGAAAGTGCTGCTGACGCTTGAATATGACGGTTCGGAGTTTGCCGGCTGGCAGCGGCAGGCACGTTTCCGCACCGTTCAGGGCGAAGTCGAGCATGCATTGGAACGTGCGCTTGGACGCGAGACCACGGTGTGGGGAGCCAGCCGCACCGATACGGGCGTCAATGCGACAGGGCAGCGTGCGCATTTCTACCATCTCAGCACCATTCCCACGGAGAAGTTCCCCTTTGTGCTTAATACCATGCTTCCTCCCGATATCCGCGTGCGCGCCGCACGCGATATCCCCGAAAGCATCCATGCCCGTTTCTCCTGCCGCGGCAAGATCTATACATACCGCATCTGGAACAACCGCCATGCCAGCGCCATGCGCCGCCACTTCACCACGCATATTCCCGTGCCTGTGGATGAATATAAAATGCAGCAGGCCGCCCTTCGAATGATCGGCTGCCACGATTTTGCTGCCTTCCAGTCTTCCGGCGGCACAGCCAAAACTACGATCCGCCATATTTTCGGTATAGACATCGACCGCAGCGGCGATGATGTGACCATGGTCGTCCGCGGCAGCGCGTTTCTGTATAACATGGTGCGTATCATGGCCGGAACGCTGATCGCCATCGGTCAGGATCGTCTGTCGCCCGATTGTATAGATGAGGCGCTTGCCACCGGCAACCGGCTGGTACTGGGCGTGACTGCTCCTCCGGAGGGTCTGGAACTGACAAAGATCTTCTATGATCTGGACGGCGACCGTCCGCCTGAAGATATGCTCATCGGATAATCAAAAGTTAGCTAAAGGGCACAGCCGTTCACCGGCTGTGCCCTTTGTTTTTTGATTTGTCCTTACACAATGGTTCCCTTGGAAATGACCACTGGATAAGTACGCGGCGCACTGAGCGTCAGGCCTTCCCGCACAGTAACCTGTTTGTCCAGGATGCATCCCTCGACATGAGCACCTTCCATGATGTAACCATCCTGGAATATCACAGCATTGCGCACCACCGCCCCGCGGTGTACGCGCACGCCGCGGAACAGCACGCTGTTCTCTACGGTGCCTTCGATAATGCAGCCGTCTGCCAGCAAGGAATTCTTCACCTGTGCCCCAGGTGCATAACGGGTAGGCATCTCATCACGGATCTTGGTCCAGATAGGAATGTCAGGACGGAACAGCTGCCGGCGCACCGAGGACTGAAGCAGCGCCATTGAGCAGTCGAAATACGCCTGCACGCTGTCAAGCCGCCATACAGGAGACTGGTTCTGCCAGCCATAGATCTTCAGGCTCTCATCACGCACAGCCTGCAGAAGCACCTCACGAGTGAAGTGATAATGTGCGCGGCTGACAGCACGGTCGGTCAGCTCGATCAGCAGCTCACGGCGGATGAGGAACGCTTCCATGTATACGCTCTCAAAGCGCGGCAGCATGGGCGAAGACTCCATCTCGCGTACACGGCCGTGCTCATCAAGGCGCATATAATGGCCGCTGCCGCTGCGCAGCAAGCCTTTATCGTTTGAATACATCAACGTAATGTCAGCACCGTTGCGGATGTGCTGAGACAGCATGGCATCAAAGTCCGCTGTATAGAGGATGCCGCTGTCTGTAACGAGCACATAGCGTTCACGGCTGCGGCGCAGGTACTGCTGGTTGCTCCGGATGGCATCCATGAGGCCGCTGTATACGCCTACGCTGTCCGCAGTCAGGAAGGGCGGCAGAATGACCAGGCCCTGACGCTTACCGTGCAGGTCCCATTCCTTTCCGCTGCCCAGATGGTCCATCAGGCTGCGGTAGTTCTTCTGCGTGATCACGCCCACATTGCGTGCTCCGCCAGACACGAGGGAAGAAAGCAGGAAGTCAATCACGCGGTAACGCGAACATACCGGAACAGCCGCAACAGCGCGCAGTGCGGTCAGTTCATTCATCCGATCGCCATTATCACCGGTATAGATCAAACCCATCAGGTCGTTCATGTCGGCACCTCCCTTACTGTCCGCACTGAGTGCCGGCGGGAACTTTTTCTCCCTCCGGTACCAGCACGCCCTGGCCGACCACGGCGATATCGCCCTTGGCCCCGCCTACCACCGCGCCCGCGCCGATCTCGGCATTTTCAGCCACAATCGCACGGCGTACGACCGCTCCGTTGCGGATGATAGAACCAGGCATGATGACGCTGTCAATCACCTGGGCGCCTTCCTCGACTATGACGCCGGTGGACAGAATGCTGTGCTTTACGCATCCGTGCACTTCACAGCCTTCGGTAACCAGTGAATCGTCAACTTCCGCATCTGCCGCAATGAACTGCGGGCCGCTGCCGAAGGAGCGCGCATACACGCGCCATTTTTTATCATGAAGGTCGATGGGCAGAGGCGTGGTCAGCAGGTCCATATTGGCTTCCCACAGACTGCTTACCGTACCTACGTCCTTCCAGTAGTCATTGAAGGAGAATGCCACCATGCGGCAGCCGTCGCCCAGCATCGTGGGGATGATGTTCTTGCCGAAGTCGTTGCTGCTCTTCGTGTCCTGTTCATCGCGTTCCAAATAAGCACGCAGTTTTGCCCAGGTGAACACATACACGCCCATGCTGGCATTATTGGATTTCGGTTGAGGCGGCTTCTCCTCGAACTCGATAATGCGCCCTTCCGGATCCGTGTTCATAATGCCAAAGCGGCTGGCTTCTTCCCACGGTACCTGGCGTACTGCAATGGTGGCGTCCGCCTGGTGCTCGATATGATGGCGCAGCATTGCAGCATAATCCATCTTGTAGATATGGTCACCCGAAAGGATGAGCACATAGTCCGGATCAAACTGCTGAATAAAGGGAATGTTCTGATAAATGGCGTTTGCCGTGCCGCGGTACCATTCACCCGTCTTGCCGGTATGATAGGGAGGCAGCACGTATACACCGCCATTGCTGACGTCCAGATCCCACGGTGCGCCCGAACCGATGTAGGCATTCAGTTCCAGGGGCTGGAACTGTGTCAATACGCCTACAGTATCAATGCCCGAATTGGTGCAGTTGGACAGAGGGAAATCGATGATGCGGTATTTTCCGCCGAATGGTACGGCGGGCTTGGCCATATGACGCGTCAGTACGCCCAGACGGGTTCCCTGGCCGCCTGCCAGCAGCATGGCCACGCATTCTTTTTTGCGTATCACGTTACGGTCCTTCCCTTCGCATATTATTCAAGGTCGCTATTTTCATTTTATAGGATGAAAAAACGCCTGTCAATGGACAGGCGTTGACCAGAAAGCACAAATTATGCCAGCGGGCGGATCAGAATGAAGGGGGTCAGTTCATCGCCCTGGCCGGAAGGATTGTCCTTGAGGGCATCCTGGATCTGCGCGTCGGTCAGCGGGAAACCGTGGCATTTGCCCAGCTGGTTCTGGTCGATGTCGTTGGCATCCATCAGCACGGTGGGAATGCCCGTTTTCTTCAGGATCTCGTCGCAGAGCTCTTCAGCGTTCTCAGGATTGATCAGGGCCAGGCTCTTATAGCGCTCAAAACTGGAACGGTAATAGAAGCCGTCGATTCCGGCAACACCAGGTCCGACGATCTTATAGAATACGCCCTTTACGCCAAAGACCTTGGTCACTGCCGAGGCAATGGCAGCAAACACGACTTTGGGCGCGCCAACCATGTCAATCGCCAACTGCAGCTTATAGGGATCATGCATGCCGATGCCCGCTGTCGTCTCACTGGCGCGCGGAGCAAGCAGTTTGGCCCAGAAACCGGGTTTGACCTGCTCCTTGGTGCGCACGGTCTTTTCGCACATAGCCATGACTTTCGCGCCGAAGGACAATACATCGCCTTCCTTATACAGCGGACGGATATAGCGCTCTACCAGCTCGCACTTGTCCTCGCCCACCTCGATAAAATGCGTCTGCACGGCATAGCGCTGATAGCTCTTTCCGTCGCCGCCCTTGAGTATGCCGCGATCATAATAAACGACGCCGTTCTCCTCGCGCCGTGCTTCTTCCTTGTTGCGTGATTCTGCCGCCATAGAGCAGGCCTCCCGTCCGAATATTCTGTTCTCACTTTACGCGCACAGCACCCGTTTGTCAATCTTTTTGCATTGAAATCCATGTCTGCCAAGCGTATAATTACAGAAAAAAACGAGGTGAGCGACATGAAGAACGAAAACCTGCCCAAATCGCTTTACGGCGGCGCCTGGGCCAAGCCGGCCAACCATCTGCAGGGCATTGCCTGCGATGAAGAGCGCCGTTATATGTATATGACCTTCACCGACCGCCTAATCAAGGTAGACATGGCGAAAAATGAGATCGTAGCCAGCGTGACCGGCCTCCTGGCCGGCAGCATCTATGGCGGCGGGGCGCACCTGGGATGCCTTTGCTACCGTGACGGAAAAGTGTACGGATCTCTGGAATACAAGGCTGCTGAAAAGTTCTATGTGGCGGTGTTCGATTGTGAAAAGATGACTGCCATGGACATGGACTATAAGACCAGCGGCGTGATGACCACCCTGTATATGGACGAAGTAGTCCGTGACTACATTGATGACCTGGACGTAGGTGAGCACGACAATACGCCTGATACGCTCGGTCACCGTTACGGCTGTTCGGGTATCGACGGCATCACCTTCGGCACCATGCCGGGCGACAAGGGCGGCAAGGAATACATGTTCCTTTCTTACGGTATCTACCGTCACCTGACGCGGCAGGATGACGACTATCAGATACTCCTGGTATTCGATCCAGATACCTTTGCACCGCTTCACTTTGACCAGGATCACCCGCACACACAAGGCCCGAAACTCTACAAAAAATTGTTCGTATATACCGGCAACACCAATTACGGTGTGCAGAATCTGGAGTATGACCGCGATACCGGTGATCTGTGGATGATAGTATACGAAGGCCGCAAGCCCCAGTATCCCAACTATCCGGTCTTCCTGGTCGACGGCACTATCCCTCCGCATGAGGAAGTGCTGCGCATCTATGGCAAAGCCTACCCCGAAAACCTACGCGGCGAGGTTCTTACCCTGAAAGCCGGTGCCGGCCAGTATCATGCGGAAAGCGGCGTCTGGGGCATTCCCGTCATGCCCGGCAAGGCGGATACCGGCTTCATCTCGCTGGGCGGCGATCTGTTCTATGTGGCCGAATCCGGCAAGGAAAATGACCTGCAGTACGGCTATGCAACGCTGATGCGCCTGAATCGTTCTGACTGGACTTTCAGCCGTGTAAAATAATATGTAGAATCTACAGAATAATACAGGAAAAAGCCTATTTTTCGCAACATCTGCGCTTGTCATAAATGCCGTTTCATGGTAGAATGATTTCGTGTATGCGCACGAAATCATTTTATTTGTAAGGACGTGATCTGTGCCCATGGCTTTCCGGCGTTCTCTGGCCTGTCTGGCAGCGGTTTTCTATCTGCTGCTGTGCAGCTGTGCGCCGCAGGGAGCAGACGCTTCCGCTGCTGCTCAGAAGTTCAGCGGAACCTTTTACGGAGCGTTTGATACCGTCATTTCCCTGATCGGGTACACCGAAAAGGAAGAGACGTTCAATGCTGCGTTCGCCGAGACACAGGAGATCTTCATGCACTATCACCGCATCTATGATGCCTATAATGCGTACGATGGCATCAATAATCTGTATGCGGTCAATCACAGCGCCGGGACAGGCCCCGTGGCTGCCGAGCCGGAACTGATCGATCTGCTGTTATACATGAAGGAACTGCAGCCGCTCCTGCTTGGCCGCGTCAACATTGCACTGGGCGCCGTGCTCTCCTGCTGGCACGAATACCGTGAGGCTGGGCAGGCTGTTCCGCCGGTGGAACAGCTGCAGGCGTTGGCAGAACACTGCAGCTATGACGATGTTATTATCAACGAGGAAGCCGGTACTGTATTTTTTGCGGATCCGTACCTTCAGCTGGATCTGGGTGCAGTAGCCAAAGGTTACGCATGTGAGCGCGCTGCCCAGGCTCTGCTGAACGGGCCCATGCCTTCGTTCATCATCAGTGCCGGCGGCAATGTCCGCTGCGGGCTTTCTCCGCTTGACGGGCGCCTCCATTGGGGCGTAGGCATCCAAGATCCGATAGCACCGTCGTTCCTCAACCAGATCATGGAAACGCTGTACACGCATGATATGTCAGTCGTCACCAGCGGCGATTACCAGCGTTACTATGAAGTCAACGGTGTCCGTTATCATCACATCATTGACCCCGACACGCTGTTTCCCTCCGGATTCATGCACAGCGTGACCGTATTGACTCAGGATTCAGCCCTGGCTGACGCTCTGAGTACCTGTTTCTTCCTTCTCCCCTATGAGGAAGGCCGCGTCCTGGCCGACAGCATGGAAGGTGTGGAAGTTTACTGGGTGCTCAATGACGGCAGCGTGTACTTTACCGCCGGAATGGGCCCCTTGCTGAGAAGCCAGGGTGCTTCATCACTGCGCTGAGGCAGAGATCTGTATGCATTTGATCGAACTGAGCGCACTGACCGTTCCATCCCCCTGTGCCGTATGCCTTGGTACTTTTGACGGCGTACATCTGGGACACCGCGCACTGCTTCGTGCAACGGTAGATGTTGCACAGGAAAAAAGTCTGTTGCCCTGTGCCTACACTTTCGATGTGCCGCCGGCCGCAGTTCTTGGCAAAAGCCGCGCAGTTATATTGACCGGCATGGAGGAAAAGGCCGAACTGATGGCCGCCTGCGGTGTGGAAACCATCATCTATTCACGCTTTGACCGCAGCATAGCCGCTCAGTCGGCCGAGGACTTCTTCGATGATCTGCTGCTGCACCGGCTGAACGCACAGCATGTGATCATCGGCTTTCACTATCATTTCGGCTGTATGGCCCGTGGCGATGCAGCGCTGATGCGCACATTCTGTGAACGCGCCGGCATCGGACTGACTGTAGTGCCCCCCGTACGGCTGACAGACGGTACACTGGTATCCAGTACCGCCATCCGCGCCTGCCTGGCTTCCGGCGACCGCCGCGGAGCCGAAGAAATGCTCAATCGCCCTCTTTCCCCACGGGAAGAGGCATTGCTTGGAGGAAGAGAACATGAATAAAAAACTTCCCGCCTGGTTAGTCCTTACGCTGATCGCGCTGGTAGCAGCCCTCGCACTGGGCGCTACTTATAACGGCACCAAGGACACCATCGCTAAGCAGGAGGCCGAAAAGGCCGTAGCCGTGCGCCAGGAACTGCTGCCCGCAGCAACGGATTTCGTGCTGTGCGAGACAGAAGAAGGCGCTGCGGAAGTGTGGCGCGGCCTCAATGCTGACGGCAGTGCGGCCGGCTATGTTTCCACCGGTACGGTTACCGGCTTCGGCGGCCCTGTCGAGGTGACTGTGGGCACGGATGCCGAAGGTGTCATTACCGGCGTACGTGTTGGCGGTGCAAACTTCCAGGAAACGGCCGGTCTGGGTGCCAAGTCCAAGGAACCTGCTTTCTATGAGCAGTTCACCGGCAAGGCATATCCTGTCGACCTGACCAAGAACGGCGGCGAGATTGATGCCATCACGGCAGCCACCATCACTTCCAGTGCTGTGGTGCGCGGCGTAAACGATACGCTCAAGACCATGTCTGCTGCAGCCGGGTTCAAGATCAATGAGCCCGTGACCCTGGTAGACGAGCTTGGCGACAACCGTTACGCCACCAGCAAGAAGGGCTTTGGCGGTGATGTGTATGTCGAGCTGACGATGGATAACAGCACCATTTCCGGTATCGTGATCGGTGATGACCGCTTCAACGAGACGGCCGGATACGGCGCCCGCGCCAAGGAAGAAAGCTTCTGGGGCCAGTATATCGGCAAGTCCGGGACCAACCTCGTGCTCGGCCAGGATATTGATGCCCTTTCCGGTGCTACCATCACCTCCACCGCCGTCAACGACGCAGTGAACATGATCCTTCTCTATGTCAATGATCCTGCTGCCTTTGCAGCACAGATGGCCTCCCAGCCCGAGGAGATCGATGTTTCCATCCCCGAAGGCGCCGTCACTGCGACCGCCGAGGGCAAAGGCCTGACCGGCAAGTTTGACGTAACCATCGGCGTGGATGAGAACGGTGCCGTAAACGGCATTGAAATCGGCGCGACTGACAGTGATTCCGATGCTGCCTTCCTCGGCCAGGTGAGCGGCAACAACGCCTTCCTCGCCCAGTTCATCGGAACAACCGGCAATGTTTCTGCGGACGAGATCGACCTTGTCACCGGTGCCACCATCAGCAGCCGCGGCGTGGTCGATGCCGCCAACAAGGCTTACAAGCAGGCAATGGGCATCGAGGACGAGCCCGTTCCCACCGAAGCCCCTGCTCAGGAAACGGGCAACACCGTTAAGGCGGACGGCCTTACCGGCAAGTTCCCTGTCACCGTTGAACTGAATGACGACGGTACCGTTGCCAGTGTTGTGCTCGGCAAGACCGAGAGCGATATGGACGAAAGCTTCCTTGCGAAACTGGATGACGCTTTCCTCAGCCAGTTCGTCGGCAAGGCGCTGCCGGTCAGCGGCATCGACACCGTGTCCGGCGCCACCGTCAGCAGCAAGGCTGTCATCGCTGCTGTCAACAGTTTCGCGCCTGCTGTGGAAGAGCCTGCTGATAATACAACGGTCAAGGCTGATGGCCTTACCGGTAAATTTGACGTGACTGTCGAGCTGAATGACGACGGCACTGTCGCCAGCGTCAAGATCGGCAAGACCGACAGCTCCATGGATGAAACCTTCCTTGCCAAACTGGACGATACTTTCCTTGCACAGTTCGTCGGCAAGACACTGCCCGTAGACGGCATTGATACCGTATCCGGTGCCACCGTCAGCAGCAAGGCTGTCATTGCAGCCGTCAACAGCTTCGCACCTGAAGCACCCGCCGGCTCTGAAGAAGCCTCCAATGCGGCGACCGTCAAAGCCGATGGTCTCACTGGTAAGTTTGACGTGACTGTCGAGCTGAATGACGACGGCACTGTCGCTAGCGTCAAGATCGGCAAGACCGACAGCTCCATGGACGAGAGTTTCCTCGCCAAGCTGGATGACGCATTCCTTGCACAGTTTGCCGGCAAGACACTGCCTGTGGACGGCATTGATACCGTATCCGGCGCGACTGTCAGCAGCAAGGCTGTCATTGCAGCCGTCAACAGCTTCGCGTTTGAAGCGCCTGTGGATGAGCCCGTTGAAGAGCCTGTTGAAGAACTGCCCCCCGAAGGCACGGAATATAAAACCACCGCTCAGGGCTTCATCGATCTGATGGCTATTTATACCACCATCAATGATGACGGTGTTGTCACTGCCGTGCGCGTTGCGGAATCGGATTCCGCCACCGATGCTTCCTATGTGAAAAAGGTCGCTGACAACAAGGCTTTCCTCAGCCAGTTCGTCGGCAAGAGCGGAGAGATCAGCGCAGCCGATATTGATGTCGTGTCCGGTGCTACCTACAGCAGCCGCGCTGTAATCGAAGGCGTCAACAAAGCGCTCAGTTCCGTACAGCCCGCTGAAGAACTACCCGCTGAAGGAACCGAATACGAAAGCACCGCTCAGGGCTTCATGGACCTGATGATCGTTTATACCACGATCAACGACGAAGGTGCTGTCACAGGCGTACGTGTTGGTGAATCGGATTCCGCTACCGATGCAACCTATGTGAACAAGGTCGCTGCTGACAAAGCGTTCCTGCGCCAGTTCATCGGCAAGACTGAAGAAGTCAACGCTGCCGATATCGACGTCGTGTCCGGTGCTACCTATAGTAGCCGCGGCGTAATCGAGGGTGTAAACCGCGCCCTGGCAGCTGCGAAGCCCGCAGAGGAGCTGCCCCCTGAAGGCACCGAGTATAAGACCACCGCTCAGGGCTTTATCGATCTGATGGCCATTTATACTACCATCAATGATGACGGTGTTGTCACTGCCGTGCGCGTTGCGGAATCTGATTCCGTCACCGATGCGTCCTATGTGAACAAGGTTGCCGCCGATAAGGCGTTCCTCAATCAGTTTGTCGGCAAAACCGGAGAAATCAATGCTGCCGATATCGATGTCGTGACCGGTGCTACCTACAGCAGCCGTGCGGTTATCGAGGGCGTCAACAAGGCGCTCACATCTGTGACGGTGGCTGTCCCGCAATAAGGGGGAACAACATGTACGAAGCAATTGAAGGCATCTTTGAGACAGTCCTCCACTACAGCATGCTGCTGCTCGAGTGTATCGGTGCGATCGTTATTCTTCTGTCAGCCGTACAGGCTGTCATCCGGATCATATGCCGGAAACAGAATACCCCAATCCGGCTGGCGCACGGTATTTCACTGGGTCTGGAATTCATGCTGTGCAGTGAAGTGCTCCGCACTATCATCGCGCGTGATCTTAACACCCTGCTGATCACAGGCGGCCTGGTTGTGCTTCGTGCAGCTATGACCATCCTGATCCACTGGGAGATCAAAAGAGAAAAGGCGGAGCACGATTGAAGCGGCGTGATCTTGTTCTGATTGCCGCGCTGGCACTACTGGGACTGGCGGTACTGACAATTGCCCTGCTGCAGAACCGCAGCAAAACATCTGCCGGACGCATGCAGGTATTTGTGGACGGCAGCCTGTACACAGAAGTACCGCTGGAAGCCGGAAAAACGCTGGCCATACGGCAGGAAAACGGTGCAGAAAACGTGATCCACATGACAAAAGACGGTTTCTACATGGAATCCGCGAATTGTCGCAATCAGGATTGCGTGCATCAAGGTCCTGTGACGCAGGATAACTGGAAAACCCGTGTGCTGGGCACACACGTCATCTGTCTGCCCAACCGCGTGGATGTCGTGCTTGTGACGGATGAATATGATCCGGAACTGCCCGACGTATAAACAAAACGTCTCTATTTTCCAACACTTCAGATAAAGGTGGGATCGAATTGAAAGCAACATTCCGCGGGGGCGTACACCCGGCCCATGGCACCAAGCGGCCGACACAGGCGCTGGCCGTGCGTGACTTTGTGTCCGATACCGTTCAGATCGTAATGAACATGAATATCGGCGCGCCCTCCACTCCCTGTGTCAAAAAGGGAGACCACGTTAAGGTTGGTCAGGTGATCGGCGAGCCGAACGGCTTCATGAGCATCCCCGTACATGCCAGTGTATCGGGCGAAGTACTGAGTGTGGAGCCTATTCCCTATCTGGCCGAAGCGCCTGCCATGTGCGTGACCATCCACAACGACTTCCAGGATGAATGGGTAGAGCTCAAACCCCTGGGCAGTGTGGAAACCGTCGATCCCGCACTGATCATTCCCGCTATCCGGGACGCCGGCATCTGTGGTCTGGGAGGCGCCAGCTTCCCTACGCACGTCAAGCTGTCTCTGAAGCCCGATCAGAAATGCGATTTCATTCTTGCCAACGGTGCGGAATGCGAAACGCATCTGACCAGCGATGACCGCCTGATGCGTGAGAACCCCACCCGTGTCGTAGACGGTCTGCGTGCCGTAATGCGCGCAACGGGCGTCAAGCAGGGCATTATCGGTATCGAGGATAACAAGCCTGAAGCCATTGCGGCTATGGAAAAGGCCTGCCAGGGACGTGAAGGCGTCCGTGTCCAGGTGCTCAAGACCAAGTATCCGCAAGGCGGTGAAAAGCAGCTGATCGAGGCTCTGACAGGCCGTCAGGTGCCTACGGGCGGACTGCCCATCCAGTGCGGCGTAGTCGTGGTCAATGTGGCCACCTGTGCAGCCATCGCCGATGCCATTATCGACGGCCGTCCGCTGATTGACCGCATCTGCACCGTGACCGGCTGTGTACGGAACCCGGCCAACCTGCGCATCCGTGTGGGCACGATCGTCGAGGACATCATCGGCGAGTGCGGCGGCTACAGCACCGGAGCCGGCAAGATCTTCTTCGGCGGCGCAATGATGGGCATGTGTATCCCCAATTCCAATGTGCCTGTCAGCAAATCCACCGGCGGCATCGTCGTGATAAGCCCCGAACAGGCTGTCAGCCCTCAGGAAGATCCCTGCATCCGCTGCGGCAAGTGTGTCGAAGCCTGCCCCATCGGACTGCTGCCTTATGACATGAAGATCTCGGCCGATGTGGATAAGCTGGAGGACTGCGAGAAAAAGCACATCATGGACTGCATGCTGTGCGGTGCCTGCACCTTTGTGTGCCCCGCCCGTCGCTGGCTGACGCCCTCGTTTAAGGTCGCCAAGCAAAAGATCGCCGCGCAGGCGAAAAAAGGAGGCAGCGGCAAATGAGCCTGATCCTTTCTCCCGCGCCGCACATCCGTACAAAGGATGATACGCAGCGCCTGATGCTCAATGTATTGATCTCACTTGTGCCCTGTGTGGCTGCCGGCATCTGGTATTTCGGCTGGCGCGCGGCACTGGTGCTTGCTGTAAGCACCGCTTCGGCCGTGCTGGCAGAGTTTGTATGGCAGAAGCTCGCGCATCAGAAGGTGCGCGTGTATGACCTGTCTGCTGTCGTCACAGGCCTTCTGCTGGGCCTGGTCGTTCCCCCCGCCGCCCCCTGGTGGATGGTGATGATCGGTGCTTTCTTCGCCATCATCGTCGTCAAGCAGCTGTTCGGCGGCATTGGCGACAACTTCCTGAACCCTGCCCTGACTGCACGTGCCGTGCTGCTGGCCTCCTGGCCGGCGCTCATGACCGCCGGCTACAACGTAGGCCGTCTGGACGCCGTAACCGGTGCCACCCCGCTCCTGTCCAGCGCTTCGACCATGGACCTGCTGCTGGGCAATGTGACAGGCGCCATCGGCGAAACCTGCAAGATCGCCATCCTGATCGGTTTCATCTGGCTGCTCGTCACCGGCACCATTCGCTGGCACATTCCCGTCATCACCGTGGCTTCTGCCTGCCTGCTGGGCTGGCTGCTGGGTACTGATCCCCTGACCACTGTGCTCTCCGGCGGTCTGCTGTTCGGCGCGGTATACATGGCGACCGATTATGTTACTTCCCCGATGCGCGTGCCCGCACAGGTGATCTACTCGGTGGGCATTGGCGTGATCATCGTTCTGATCCGTAAGTTCGGCTCCTATCCCGAAGGCGTGACCTACGCCATCCTGCTGATGAACATTGCTGCCCCGCTGCTGGACCGCGTTATTCCCCAGCGCCTGTACGGCCATGCCAAAGCCAAAAAGGAGGCCAAGTAAGCCATGAGCGAGAAACGGCAAAACCTCGGCCGGGTCATCTTCAACGGTATCCTGACCGAAAACCCCACCTTCCGCCTGGTGCTGGGCACCTGCCCCACGCTGGCGGTCACCACCAGCGCCATCAATGGTCTGGGCATGGGCGCAGCGGCCACCTTCGTGCTGCTGGGAAGCAATGTGGTTATCTCCGCACTGCGCAAGTTCATTCCTGACAAGGTGCGCATTCCTTCCTTTATCGTAATCATCTGTATGTTCGTTACCATGGTGCAGCTTTTGATGCAGGCCTATCTGCCTTCGCTGTATGAAAGCCTCGGCATCTTCCTGCCGCTGATCGTGGTTAACTGCATTATCCTGGGCCGTGCGGAAGCTTTCGCCAGCAAAAACCCCGTAGCCGCCTCGGCTGCTGACGGTCTCGGCATGGGCATCGGCTTCACGCTGGCCCTCACGCTGATGGGCTGCATCCGCGAGCTGCTGGGCAACGGCACCGTATTCGGCACCAGCCTCCTCGGTTCAAGTTATCAGCCAATGCTTCTGATGATCCTGCCGGCCGGCGGTTTCCTGGTCTATGGCCTTATGCTTGGTATCATCAATGCCCTGTCCAACCGCGGAAAGGAGGATGCTAAACAATGAACATCTTTCTGTTCATGATCAGCTGTATCCTGACCAATAACTTTATCTTCAGCAAGTTCCTGGGCTGCTGTCCCTTCCTGGGCGTGTCCAGCAAGGTGGAAACCGCCGCCAGCATGGGTCTGGCCGTCACCTTCGTAATGACCATCGCATCCCTGTTCGCCTATGCGGTTAATACATGGGTGCTGGTGCCGCTGCATCTTGAATACATGCAGACAATCGCCTTCATCCTGGTCATTGCCTCACTGGTGCAGTTCGTAGAAATGTTCCTGAAGAAGTCCATGCCTGCCCTGTACAGTGCGCTGGGCATCTACCTGCCGCTGATCACCACTAACTGCGCCGTACTGGGCGTAGCCACGCTGAACGTCAAGGAAGGCTATAACATGCTCTTCAGCGTGCTCAACGGCACCTTCTCGGCGCTTGGCTTCCTGCTTGCCATCGTTCTGATGGCCGGTGTCCGCGAGCGCCTGGAAAGCAGCAAGATTCCTCAGTGCATGAAGGGTTTCCCCATCAGTCTGGTAATCGCCGGCCTGATGGCCGTAGCCTTCATGGGCTTCAACGGCATGGTGTAAGGAGGGAACTGATATGCTGCCAATCCTTTATGCCGGTCTGGTTCTGGGTGTCCTGGGCCTGATCTTCGGTCTGGTCCTGACCTTTGCCAGCAAGAAATTCCACGTAGACGTAGATGAGCGCGTAGCTAAGGTCCGTGAAGCCTGTTCCGGTGCCAACTGCGGTGCCTGCGGATATCCCGGATGCGACGGCTTCGCCGCTGCAGTAGTCGCCGGCGAAGCGCCGGTCAACGGCTGCACGCCCGGCGGTGCAGAGTCTGCCCGTAAGATCGCTGCCATCATGGGCACTGAAGCCGGTGATGAAAAGGAACGTCTGGTCGCGCGTGTGCGCTGCCAGGGAGCCAAGGGCATTGCCAAGGAACGCTATGTATATGACGGCTATGTCAGCTGCGCTACCGCCGCTTCCATGGCAGGTGGGCCTAAGGACTGCCGTTTTGCCTGTATCGGTATGGGCGACTGCATGAATCATTGCTCATTCGGCGCCATCAAGATGGTGGACCATCTGGCTGTCATCGACGAAAAGAAATGTACGGCCTGCGGTACCTGCGTCGCTACCTGCCCGCGCAATGTTATCGAACTGCTGCCCGCAAGCCAGAGCGTGATCGTACGCTGCCGCAACAGCGACATCGCGCGTGTAGCCCGTGCCGTATGTATGGATGCCTGTATCGGCTGTGGCCGCTGCAAGCGCGAATGCCAGTACGAAGCTATCGTCGTGGAGAACGGCTATGCCCGCATCCTGCCTGACAAATGCACACGCTGCGGTGCATGCGCAAAGGTCTGCCCCTGCAATTGTATTGTCGTTAGCTGATAATACGCATAATAATACTCGCCTCATCCATTACATGATGTGGATGGGGCGGCTTTTTGTTTGCTTCTGTGATTATAGTCCAAAGCAGTCATCCGGAGGTGCTTCAAAAGTCATACGCTCGCCAGTTGCCGGATGAGTAAACGACAAGCGATATGAATGAAGCATCAGCCGAGGCGCCGACGGCATGTTTCGATGGCCGTAGATCACATCACCCAGAACAGGATGATGGATACTGCTCATATGGACTCGGATCTGATGAGTGCGGCCCGTGATCAGATGAATATCCAGCAATGCACGGTCTCTCTCCTGCCGCACCAGTGTCCATTCGGTCCGGGATGGGCGTCCGGCGGGATCGATTGCCATTTTCTTTCGGTCTTTTTTACTGCGGGCGATAGGCGCGTCGATGACACCGGATGTTTCCTTCATGGTCCCTTCAACCACAGCGTAATAATGCTTTTCCATCTGTCTCGCGCTCAGCGCCTCGCTCAGCGCACGATGCGTCTTATCATCCTTGGCGACCAGCAGGATCCCGCTGGTATCCTTATCAAGCCTGTGTACGATTCCCGGGCGCATGGCTCCGCCGATCCCGGACAGACTGTCCAGATGATAGAGCAGGGCATTGACCAGCGTACCGTCCGGATTGCCGGCGGCAGGATGCACCACCATTCCGCAGGGTTTGACCACTACAGCCAGATGCTCATCCTGGTAAAGCACCTGAAGCGGGATATCCTGCGGCTGCGCCTCCGCAGGCTGTACAGGCGGGAGCGTCAGGCACACCCGTGTGCCCTGCGCCGGCTTGGCAGAAGGTTTTGTTTCCGGTTTTCCGTCAACCGTCACCATACCGGATCGTACCAAATCTGCCGCACGTGAGCGCGACAGGGTTCCGTCACGTGACAAAAGCACATCCAGGCGTGTGCCGTCACCGGTATACTCCATCACTTGCGTTCCTCCCCGTTCAGAATCAGACCAATGCCTGCCAGCACCGCGCCGCATACCACTGCAGCATCTGCTATATTGAATACGAACCAGTGCAGGAACACAGGATCGATGAAATCAATCACCGCACCGTACAGCAGCCGGTCGATCAGATTGCTTAGTCCGCCGCCCAGCATCAGCCCGGTGCCGTACTGGCACAATTTACCGCGATCTGCGCGGTGCAGCCATACAAGCATTGCGATACACAATACAAGCCCGCCCAGCGACAGCCATAACCCGCTGCCGCTCATGGCGCCAAAGGCTACTCCGCCATTCTGCGTACCGTGCAGTTCCAGCACGCCCCGAATCAGCGTACGCTGCGCAGACCCCCACAGCATTTTGCTGAGACGGTCCAGAACCAGCACGGCTCCTGCGGCGGCGTACATACGAACATTTTTCATGGCAATATTATAGCATTCTCCGCTCCGCTTGAAAAGCCCGCTCGTTGACATACAGCGCCTGCCTGCGTACAATAGTGACAGAAAAAAACAGCCTTAGCGGCTTACAGGAGGGAAAACCATGACTGCGTTCTCCGGCGCTTTTTCATCTGGAATTGCCAACCTGAGCGGTGTATTTACATCTGGTGCTCTGAACATGAGTACACATCTGCATATCATCCTGCCCGCACCGGACAAAGTACGCGGCACTTTACTGTTGCTGCACGGACTCAGCAGCGGTTGTGAAGCCTGGTCGCGCAAAACCAGCATAGAACGCTATGCAACAGAATATGGCCTGGCCGTTTTCATGCCCGAGGTGCAGCGCAGCTGGTATATTGATATGAAATATGGCCTGCCGTACTTTACGTATGTCAGCGAGGAGCTCCCCGCCTGGATCGCTTCCCAGTTCCACGTTCCCACCGATCCTGAACACCTGTATGTCGCAGGCCTGTCCATGGGCGGTTTCGGTGCCATGAAGCTCGCGCTGACGTATCCTGACCGTTTCGCCGGATGCATGTCCCTCAGCCCGCGGCTTTACCTGCGCGACAGGCTTGAGCAAAAAGCAAATATTGAACAGGACCGCAGAGAATGGCGTGCCATTCTCGGTGAAGATCTGATCGTCGGCCCCGAGAATGACCTCGAGCTGCTGGCAGATGCTGCTGCGAAAAGCCCTGTTCCGCGAATTTATCTCGCCTGCGGCACAGAGGACAGCCTCTATCCCGAAAGCGTCCGTATGCGTGACCATCTCCGCAGCCTTGGCTTGAATATTACCTATGAGGAATGGAGCGGCACACACAGCTGGGTCTTCTGGGACAAAGCCATCCAGCGCGGGCTGGAGGCTGTCGTGGCCAAAGACTGATGACACCGCTCGGATTATACATTCATATCCCTTTTTGTGTGCGCAAATGCCGCTATTGCGATTTTGCTTCCTGGGCAGGCCGCGAAAGCGACATGGTGCACTATGTCGACATACTGTGTAAAGAGATCGTACAGCGTGCCGAAGCGTGCGGGCATCCGGCTGCCGATACCGTGTTCTTCGGAGGCGGCACGCCTTCTCTGCTGCCGCCTGAACTGTATCTGCGCATAGCTCATGCATTGCGGCAGAACTTTTCTATCATGTCTGATGCCGAATGGACGGTCGAATGCAATCCGGGCACACTCACGCAGAACTTTGCCCATGCATTGCATGAGAGCGGATGCAACCGCCTGTCGCTGGGACTTCAGGCCGCCCAGCCGCGGTTGCTGCAAGCACTCGGGCGTATCCATACGGCAGAGCAGGCCGCCCAAGCTATCTCATTCGCGCGGGATGC
>JAFZPO010000209.1 GCA_017550305.1 Clostridia bacterium | reverse complement strand
CAGGGCCTGTCCTTCCTCTCTGCAGACAAGAAGATGATCCCGCAGAACACTGTGGCGGTCGATGATCCCGATACAGTCGCGAAGATCGAAAAACTGCTCGATATGCTGGACGAGAACGATGACGTCGCGGACGTATATCACAATGCCGAACTGCCCGAAGAGGAAGAAGAGGAATAATACCAAATCCCATATGCGCCGGCCGCAGCCGGCGCTTTTTTATTGCCCGGAAACCAAGAAGGCAGGAGGAAACAATAAAGCCTTGAAAGACAGCAACATTTTTTACCGAAACGCTTGACATCTGTGCAGAAAGGTCTATAATAATCTTGAAGGTCAAAGTAAGTCAAACTTTTGACCTTGCACTGGAGGGAGTATCATGAACGGCAATCAATATACACAGAAGAGCATTGAAGCAATCAATGCCGCACAGGCCCTGGCAGGGGAATACGGCAATCAGGAACTGGCCCAGGCGCACCTGCTTTCCGCACTTCTGGAAAGCGGGGACGGGCTGATCCCGCAGCTGCTGACCCGCATGGGCACAGACGCGCAGGCCGTGCGCGCGGCGGCACATGCATCCGTAGAGAAGCTTCCGCGAGTATCGGGCGGCGCCAGGGAACAGGGCAAAGTCTATGTAACGGCGGATATGGATAAGGCACTGCGCGAGGCAGCCAAGGAAGCCGAGCGTATGAAGGACGAATACATCAGTGTTGAGCATCTGATGCTGGGCCTTCTGGCGGCACCTGACCGGGATACGAAGGAACTGTTCCGAACCTTCGGCATTGACAGGGATCGTTTCCTGCAGGCACTGTCGGCAGTACGCGGTGCTGCGCGTGTGACGAGCGATTCGCCTGAGGATACATATGACGCGCTGAAGAAATACGGCAGTGACCTGACCGAACTGGCCAGGCAGCATAAGCTGGATCCCGTGATCGGCCGTGACCGTGAGATCCGCGACGTGATCCGTATCCTGAGCCGTAAGAGCAAGAACAATCCTGTTTTGATCGGTGAGCCTGGCGTCGGCAAGACCGCTATCGCTGAAGGCCTGGCTCAGCGTATCGTGCGCGGAGATGTACCGGACAGCCTGCGCGACCGCAGCATTTTCTCACTGGATATGGGCGCGCTGATTGCTGGCGCCAAGTTCCGCGGCGAGTTCGAGGAACGCCTCAAGGCCGTGTTGGCCGAGATCAAGAAGAGCGAAGGCAAGATCCTGCTGTTTATCGATGAGCTGCACCTGATCGTAGGCGCGGGCAAGACCGAAGGCAGCATGGATGCCGGCAACCTGCTCAAGCCTATGCTGGCACGAGGCGAGCTGCACTGTATCGGTGCCACAACGTTGGATGAGTACCGTAAATACGTGGAAAAGGACGCCGCACTGGAGCGCCGTTTCCAGCCTGTGCAGGTAGATGAACCGACGGTGGAAGATACTATTTCGATCCTGCGCGGTCTGAAGGAACGCTATGAGGTGTTCCACGGCGTCAAGATCACAGACAGCGCCTTGATCGCTGCTGCTACACTGTCCAACCGGTATATCAGCGACCGTTTCCTGCCGGATAAGGCAATCGACCTTGTGGACGAAGCCTGCGCGATGATCCGTACCGAAATGGACAGCATGCCGCAGGAGATGGATGAGATCAGCCGTCAGATCATGCAGCACGAGATCGAAGAGGCTGCACTGAAGAAGGAGACCGATGAGCTGAGCAAGACCCGCCTGGCTACGCTGCAGCAGGAGCTGGCCGAAATGCGCGCCCGCTTTGCAGAAATGAAGAGCAAGTGGGAAAACGAAAAGGACGCTGTCGGCAAGGTTCAGAAACTGCGTGAGGAAATCGAACGCCTGAACGGTGAGATTGAGCATGCGAAGAACCATTATGACCTGAACCGCGCAGCACAGCTGCAGTACGGTGAACTGCCGCGCCTGCAGAAGGAGCTGGCGGAGCAGGAAGCCAGGGAACCGGAAACGCGTACGCTGGTACGTGATAAGGTGACCGAAGAAGAGATCGCCCGCATCGTATCCCGTTGGACAGGCGTGCCTGTGAGCAAGCTGATGGAGGGCGAGCGTGAAAAACTGCTGCGCCTGGCAGACGTGCTGCACCAGCGCGTGATCGGCCAGGATGAAGCGGTAACCGCGGTCAGTGAAGCGATCCTGCGCTCACGTGCGGGCATTGCGGACGAGAACCGGCCTATCGGCAGCTTCCTGTTCCTGGGTCCGACTGGCGTCGGAAAGACCGAACTGGCCAAGACGCTGGCAGAGGCGCTGTTTGATGATGAGCGTAGTCTGATCCGTATCGACATGACTGAATACATGGAAAAATTCAGTGTGTCGCGTTTGATCGGCGCACCTCCCGGATATGTGGGCTATGATGAAGGCGGCCAGCTGACCGAAGCGGTACGCCGCAAGCCTTATGCCGTGGTCCTGTTCGATGAAATGGAAAAGGCGCATCCGGATGTGTTCAATATCCTGCTGCAGATCCTGGATGACGGCCGTGTGACCGACAGCCAGGGACGTACCGTGGACTTCAAGAACACGATCCTGATCATGACCAGCAACCTCGGCAGCGATGAGATCCTGGAAGGCATCAACTCGGAAGGCGAACTGAGCGAAGAGGCACGCACGCGCGTGACACAGCTTCTGCGCCGTGCTTTCAAGCCGGAGTTCCTCAACCGTATCGATGATACTGTGATGTTTACGCCGCTCAGCCGTGATCAGGTACGTCGCATTGCGGAACTGCTGCTCAAACGTCTGCAGACGCGCCTGGCGGACCGTCAGGTCCAGCTGACACTGACTGACGACGCCATGGAGCTTCTGATGGCACAGGGCTACGATCCGAGCTACGGCGCACGCCCGATGAAGCGCCTGATCCAGAGCAAGCTGGAAACGCTGTGCGCACGCGCGATCGTGGCCGGAAGCGTACAGGACGGCTGCCTGACCGTGGATGCACGCGATGGAGAATTTGTCCTTAAGTAAGAAAAACAAATAGATCACAGGCCAAGTTCAGTTGATACCTGTGCTGTAAGCTCAGGAATTATATCATTAATATACAATCGCCCGACCGATGGCCGGGCGATTGTTTTACT
>JAFZPO010000029.1 GCA_017550305.1 Clostridia bacterium | reverse complement strand
TCGCTGATAACAGCCGAGCCGATGATCATAACAGCTCCGATAATATGATAGATATCCATAGCTTCACTGAGAAAAACGGCAGATACGAGCATCGCTGCGACCGGATCGAAATAGCTGAGTATCGCAATGGACTGTGCCTTGAGCCCATCTATGCTCCGGAAGTACAGAACATAGGCGATCCCGGTATGGACAATGCCCAGAACAAGCACCAGGATCGCCGTACTCATACTGAAGACGATATCGCTGAACCCGCTGGTCAGCAGCAGATAGGGGATCAGGACAGATCCGGCTGACAGCAGCTGAACGGTCGTCTTCTGATATGCGTCGATCCCGGCGGTACGCTTGTTCATGATGACGACAACGGAATACAGTACGGCCGCTCCGAGCCCAAGGAAGATTCCCTTGAGATTCGTTGCCTGTGCGGCATTTCCGCCGATTACACCGGATACAAAGATCATGCCGACAATGGCAACAAAAGCACAGACAGCCCGCCTGGCTGTCAGCCTCTCACTGAAGATCAAGGGGGACAGGAGGATTACGATCGTGGGCTGCATGTAATAGCACAGTGTTGCAACGGCAACCGTTGTGTAATTGTACGCTTCAAAAAGCAATATCCAATTAAACCCAATAGCGGCACCTGTAACAGAAAGACGGATGATAGTGCGGACCGGCAGGCGTTCTGCGGCTTTTCCGCGCCTGAAATGCATCAGGACAAGAAGGAATGCACCGCCGAGTATCCCGCGGGAGAAAGCCAGAAAAGCGGAGGATAGGGGAATATATCTGCGGAAAAGCCCGATCGTTCCCCAGATGAGCATGGCAGATAGGATCATCAGTACAGACTTGCTGTCATTTTCGTTATTATCCAACCCACCATCTCCTCTCTGCCAGACTGACTTTAATTGAATTATACTGGCTAAAAAGGGATCAAATCCATTTTGCTTGTCATTATCCTGGCAGTAAATTTTCAGATGTTTTCACGGGAACTGCTGGTTATCCTTCCTTCAGGCCTTCTCGCCAGTGACCTTTCTTGAAACGGATTCCGATCCAGATCCAGCGGGCTATGTCATCAATGCACATGAATACGACTGTGAATGCCAGGGCGAAGGAGATCGTGGGAAGGATATCCGGGTTCGAACGGAACAGTTCCTCGGTGACCGGGCGCGGGATGCTCTTGCAGATGATCGGGATCGAGATCAGGTCACCGACCACGCGGATACCCCAGTTGCATACGGCCGTCACGATAAACGGCCACTTTGTATCGCCCGCGCCGCGCAGGGCACCGGCATAGATCCAGGCCATGGTCTGGGCTGGCTGTATGATGGCCACGATGCGCAAGCATATCTTGGCCATCGAAACGACGTCTTCATCGGGCGTGATGATCCTGACGAGCGGTTCAGCCAGTATGAAGAGCAGGAGACCTGCAACCGTCATGACCCCGGCGCCCAGAAGAATGGTGTTGCGCGTATACCGCTGTGCCAGGTCCGGTTTTTTCGCTCCCAGGGACTGCCCGACCAGTGTGGTCACTGCGGTGGAGAACGCAAAGGCCGGCATGAATGAAATGGACTCACATGTACTGTATACAGAGTTGGCAGCAACCGCTGTCGTTCCCAGCGTTGCGATGACCTTTGCGATGATGATGGACGAGGTGGACATGCAGATGCGTTCAAGCATAGCAGGTACGGACAGCTTGACTACGCGCCGGATCACTGCACCGTCGGGTTTATAGGAATCGCGCAACGAGATCCTGGTCGGATCATCCTTGACAAAGAGCAGGATCATCAGTACCGTGCCGCCGATGAACCAACTCAGGCCCGTCGAGATGGCGGCACCCTTGACACCCCAGCCTGCGCCGGGAATGGTCAGGGCGAGACCGAGGAGTTTTACGGTATGAGTTGGGTTGATCAGCAGATAGTTGCCCACGACATTGATGATGTTGACATAGATATTGACATGCAGCGGTGTCTTGGTATCGCCGCGTCCGCGGAATACGGAACCAAGGACCATAATCGCCATCGAGAACAGCCTGAACGAGGAGGTGATCAGCAGATAGCTCGAAGCAGTATCGAGTATGGCGATATCGGCGCCCATCCAGCGGGGGATCGTCCTGTGCAGGGCGACTGTGATCAGCGTGATAGGCAGGCCGACCAGCGCGAGCAGGATGAACGCGTGGCGGATATAGGACTTGGCGGCTTCGGTATCACGGGCGCCGACGCTTCGGGCAACATATGCCGTAATACCTGTTCCTAATGCCATGACTACGCCTTGGATCAGGAAGACGAAGGAGTTGCTGATCGAGACCGATGCAGTCGCTTCCTTGCCTAACGCGCCGACCATGGCGGTATCGGCAAAGCTGACGAACGTGGACAGTATCTGCTCGACAAAGAGCGGCCACGCAAGCCAGAGTATGACTTTGAACGGAGAGATCCGTTCATCGGTCAGATCGATCTTCCTTGATGCCATGGACGCCTTTTGCCTCCTCGGGAGTAATTAGCATAATAACGATACCTATCTATCATACAACAAAAATTTCCTGCGCGAATTCATAAAAATGCAAAAATACATAATTAAAACGCAGAAGACGGCAAACAATACCCTTGTCCGACAAATGTTTAGCAGAAATCCTAATAGGCAGGAAACTGTTTATACAATCGAAAAAAGAGCTGTTTGATTTTTACTGATTTCACAGAGCATCGCAGTCCTGTAGGGCATTTCTGTTGAAAAGGATTATACGATATGATATAATATATATACACCCGTGTGTACCATGCTATAAACTGAGCGTTTTTCCATCCGCTTTTTGATCCGTTCTTTCGGAGGCACTATCATGGCAAAGAGCATAAAACGCCGCACACTTCAGCACCGGTTTCTGATATTCACGCTGTTGATATCGCTGATTCTTATCGTACTGACGCTG
>JAFZPO010000208.1 GCA_017550305.1 Clostridia bacterium | reverse complement strand
TGGCTGATCGATCTGAGCCCGCCCTGAGCATTCGTCAGGAAGACCATACCCCAAGCCATGACTACAACAACGACTGTACGGATGGCGGTCGCGAGATTTGAATTCACACCTTTAATACCGATCTTTGCAAGGATGGAAGTCAGAGCGGCAAATACTGCTGAGCCTAACGCAAACCAGAACCACATAACAACGCCTCCATATGAATTGTTCATATCTGATCGGACAGAATTCCGCAATCCGGTAAAAATGCGGGAAATGATTGAAATACAGGTGGGATAACACGTAAATACTGAGATATGATTCAGCCTTGTAAAGCTATTGTCCCGGAGATTAAGCGGTGGCTTTATCAGTTGCTTATTTCAATATGGAGCATTCCGGACAAGTCACGGATCTGGTCTGCTCCCTCGATAGCAGTCCCCAGAAGATACAGCCCCGGATATGAACTGAAACTGTCATAGTACATGACAACATTGCCCCATGGAGAGAACAGAGCAAGGTCTCCTGCTCCGCCGCTGCCCTCGATGCCGCCTGCCGTGTCGATCTTTTCATCCGGATAAAAGATCTTTTCGTTGCTGCCATAATTCTTGACTTCTGTGTCTATAGGCAGCATTTTGTACAGACTCTTGGCGGAGGGGCTGTCATTCAGCTGGAAGATGATAGTATGTGTTCCGTCGGACACGTTGATCTGCATAGGCTTCATCTCTGCCAGACTGATACAGAAATCTTCAAAAGCAGATGCCTTTTCCCATGACTCAAAAGCATATTCCCGGCCTTCCTTCTCGCCGCCTGTCCAGTAAATGAACAGCCACGGACCGGCATCGCCGTCCAGAAGCGACTCTTCCCGTTTCTTTGCCGAGCCGTTCAGAAGAAGGTCGCAGAAGACTTCCCACTGTTCTTTGGTCAGTTCAACGGTACCGGAAGCGGTGATATCCTCCTCGGTCTGGGGCCAGCCGCCTCCTTCACGCGTTTCATGATAGAAGAAATAATTCTCTCCTTCGCTGTAGAACCTGTAGCGCTGATAGAACGGCGGATAGGTCGAGGTGCTGTAGGTAAAATAGAAATCCGTGATGGCTTCAAGAGAAATCTCGGATCCGATAGTTTTATCATCCCGGAGCTTTCCTTCGGCGCATCCGGTCCCCATGATGAGCAGCAGTACGAGCACAAAAGACAGAAAACGTTTCATGGTGTTTTCCTCCTATATCAGGATCCCGTCGCAGTGGTCGATCTCGTGCTGGATGATCTGGGCTGTGAAGCCCTCAAAGGTGCCTGACTGTTTCCGGAACTGCCGGTCAAGATAACTGACGGTGATCTTCTGATACCGCTTCGTTTTGCGGGCTCCAGGAAGGGACAGACAGCCTTCCTCTGCTTCGTATTCGCCCGATTTTGCCGTGATGACGGGGTTCACCATCACCATCTGGACCGGTCCGTGGCAGAAAACGATGATGCGCCGGGATACACCGATCATGTTTGCTGCCATGCCCACGCAGCGGCCCAGGTTGGCACGGAGCGTATCTGTGAGGTCTGTGATCACCTGCGCATCTGCTTGTGTAGCCGGAGCAGATTTCTGTGCGAGGAACAGCGGGTCATGCATGATGGGACGGATCACTTTCCTTCACTTCCTTCCTGCGGCGGCTGCCATACGAACAACCCTTCGGAAAGCGCAAGCTGTTCAAGCAGCTGGAGGAATCTTTTCCGCGGATTATAAACAGTCATGCAGAGATCATCCGGAGCGATTGTGATCAGCGTCTTCTGTGCCGGAATGACGATGCAGAGGTCTTTTCCGCTCTCTGTTACCCAGGATACCAGCTGATCCGGCGAAGGATTCGTATGGAGCTCATCTTCCTCCGCAAAACAGACCTGGAGATTATAATAGCAGTTCAGCTTCAGCAGAATCGCGGCGAATCTGCGGCGCAGATCGGAATACTGCGGCATTTCCAGCCAGTACTTTTCGACGGCGAAAAACTGACCGGCGCTGTCTCCGGGTACCTGCTTTGGAAGAACATCTATCACCCAGTAGGGCTTGGTCAGTAAAGTCTCAATCATTCAGTGCCTCCCGGATCATCCGCTCAAAGCTCTCGGCAAATCTCGAGTCATCCTCTGCCGTGCGTTTCGCAGGACCTTTCAGATGATGCTTGCTGCTTCTGCGTGCTTTTTTCGAAATGTGCCGCTCCATCAGCAGCCCGTCAATGTTCTCGTCTGTGTACCATCTTCCGCTCTGGTGGATCGCATGCGCACCTTTGCCGAGCGCGAGCGCTGCCACACCGTAATCCTGGGTGACGACGATGTCCCCGCGATTACAGAGGTTGATCAGCGCGATGTCCACTGCGTCCGAGCCTGCGCCGATCACGCGAACTTCACTGTAATCGGAAGACAGCACATGGTTCGTATCGCAAAGCAGGGTTACGGGAATGTCATGAGCTTTGGCGATCTTCTCCACGATCCGGGTCACAGGACACGCGTCCGCATCCACATAAACAGTCATGCTATTCTCCCCATTCTCTATCTGAGCTCGCGGCGTTCATCCAGGATCTGCGCATCCGTGCTGTTTTCGACAAAGGCGGATATCTCGTCCATCAGGCTGTCCGCCATTGCGTTATGCGGCACGATGGCAGCTATGCCTATGACGATGATCTGGTGGGTATCCTGCTCACCGGTCTCTGCAGCGGATACATGGAACCGGTTCTGAAGCTGCGCGAGAAGGCTCTTGACGATCATCCGCTTTTCTTTCAGGCTGTGCACCCAGGATGCGTAGAGACGGAATTCGATTACAGCGACAGTCATATTGCCTCCGGGAATAAGATGAGGATATCGGGCAATGCTCTATATCTATTATATCTCATTATGGCAAGTGTGCAACAGCGTCTGCAAATGCGGATATACCATTATAATCTGTAGAATTAGGCGGTTTTTCTTTCCATTCGCAGGAAAAGTGTGGTATACTGTTCTGTAAGGAGAGGGAAAGGAGCCTTGACTATGCAGCCTGACCGGATCGCAGTACTCGCTGGCCGCATTCAGGAGAATATTTCACGCGTGATCGTAGGCAAGGAAGAAATGCTGACGCTTATGATCACTGCTGTGCTGGCGCGCGGCCATATCCTGCTGGAGGATGTCCCGGGTACGGGAAAGACTGTGGCGGCGCGCAGTCTTGCGCGCTCGCTGGGCGGCAAGTTTTCCCGCATCCAGTTTACACCGGACCTGCTTCCTGCGGACATAACCGGTACACGTGTTTACAGGCAGGACGAAGGCGAATTTGTCTTCCATGCCGGGCCTGTGTTTGCGAATATCCTGTTGGCAGACGAGATCAACCGTGCGACCCCGCGCACACAGAGCGCGCTGCTGGAGTGC
>JAFZPO010000028.1 GCA_017550305.1 Clostridia bacterium | reverse complement strand
TCGCCCAGACCGTCCGCATAGTTGCGCTCCCACTCTTTCGTGCCGCAGCGATCGCACACATGATAGCGTGTGCCGTATGCCACGCAGGTGGAAGGCGTATCAACGGTCCACTGTCCCCATTTATGGCCCAGCGCCGGCACTACAATAATCGTGCCCTGCTGTGTCTGGCCGCAGCGGCTGCAGACATTGGCAGCCTGGCCGTTTTCGGTACAGGTGGGCTCTCTCGTAGTCTTCTGCTGCCAGCTGTGCCCGAGCGGCTCGACCTCTTCCCCGTAGACGTCTCCGCAGCGGGAGCAGGTGTAACTCACCAGGCCCCATTCCGTGCAGGTTGCCTGATCCACGACACTTTTCTTATAGCTGTGGCCCAATGCGGCAGGGAATCTGTATTCGTATTCACCGCAAATAGTGCAGAAACGGAATTCCTCGCCTCCATACGTACAGCTGGGTTCAATTTCCACATACCATTGGCTCCACTGATGCGCTGTGCATGAGTATGCCTCTGCCGCAGGCAGCAGGCCCAGCATCAGACATAGCGTCAATATGATGGCAAACAGTCTCTTCATTCCCTCTCCATCCCCTTTTCATAAAGATGTCGGTCGGTAAAGTATCAAGATTGTCGGTCGCCGCAAATAGTAATGATGTTTTTTTGATTATACCACGTAAAAGTAGGTTTGTGTATTATTTTCGGAAAGAAAGATCAGTATAGATAGTGAACCTCCCATGACTGTTAAGTCACAGGCTTCTGGGAAACCGAGGTCTCCGTTTAAGAAGTTTGGTATTTAAGTTTCCACCTGACGGATCAGGCTACCCTTATTCTTATGGGCGTGTCCACATCGCCCCTACTGTATAGGACCGTTAAGTCCACAACGTTACTTTTACGAAGGATATTCAGAGCCCCGTTCACATCCGCATTCAAAAGCCTTCCGTCCGCTGTTCTGTATTGTCCGCGATGGATCCGTTTCCCGCTGAATTCATACTCCCGGTTTATATCATCACCACTCACCGGAAGTTCATCCCTGTCCCAGAAGCTGGCCTTGGATGTATAGCTTTCTTCCTGCCGGATCATTCGGATTCCGTTCAGTTCGCACAGATACTGCAGCTTGTCCAGCAGCCTGCCGAACGGGATGTTCGTAAACGTCTGGTTGTTCCTTTTCCCGAGATTGCTTCCCCACTGGAATGATTCGCTGTACCCGGCAACAAGCGTCCCGATCTTATTGTCTATGCAATACCGTAGGATGATCTGTGCTGCTTTGCTCATGTAGTCATTGACCCGGTTGTTCCGCTTCCGGAGCAATATCTCCTGGCGGCAGGTACGTCCCTTTCCATATCCCTGCTTATCCTTGATAGACTGCAGTCGCGCATTTTTCTTGTTATACCACTGATTGATTGACTTCAGCCGCCTGCCGTCTATAATGAAGCTCTGTCCTTCACTCGTTACCGCAGTTACCAGATTATCTACGCCCGGGTCCAGTGCCAGTGCTTTATTGATATCGACTTCTCTTTGAATTGCTTTCGCTTCGTATGTGTACTGTATTTCAAAGAACCTGGCATGACTCCGGGGAATGATCCGGATCTCTTTGATTTTTTCCCCGACGTGCTTTGGTGGGATCGCGATCGAGACAGGGGCATGCTCTTTCCTGAAGCTATTCGAATACGGAATCACCAGCTGGTTGCCATTTAGCCGTACGAACCCGATCACCAGTCTGGTATAACCGTCCTTTGGCAGATACCCCGGAAGTTTACAGTCTTTCTTTGCATACCTGCCTTTTTCTGCAAGCTTCAGCAGACCGAAGAATGATTTGAAGCTTCCGTCCACTTCCTTCAGGATCTGCTGCGCCATATTGGAATTGAGCATCCTGTAATTCGGACTGTCTTTCAGCAGATGGTAATTGCTGACGTACTGCAGATACCCGTTCCCCGCAAAGAAATGCTGCCGGACATTATAGATCGCCTGATTCGTAAGATCCTTTCCTGCGCGGCACAATCTTTTCAATGTCCGGTACTCTTCTTTCGACAGGTGGTTTATCTGCTGCCTTACTGTAAAGATACACTGCTTATTCACCTCCTTCCTCGTGGCTTTGATACTTTTACATCACTATTATACGCATTTTCTTCCTGACATACATCAAAAAAAGCAAACCGTATCTCATGATTAAAATCACGAGTGTTGGTTTGCTAGGCCATAAACAGTCCGACCAAAATCAGAAATTCGGCAGTCTGCCCAGTGTGATCATCCGTTCATCGCGGTATACTTCCCTGATCCGTTCGGGATGATTGCTCATCAGATTGGTCCCGTGCCACGGCATGATCCAGCTCCAGGGACATTTCTCACGGAAGAAAGCATCAGGCTCCGGGATCAGTCCGCATTCGTGGAAGGCGAGGATCTTCCCCGGGTACAGCTGCTTCAGCCGCTCATATGACGCTCTATGCACCGTTTCCCCGCGGTACGTGTCAGAGCCGGCAATATCAAACAGATCCGGATCGAACTCCCAGCCAGGTAAAACGTCATCTGCATAGCCAAGGACCCAGATCAGGTTGTCAAGTCCGTGTTCCTTCTCAAAGTGATCACGCATCATCTTCCAGAGGTGTCTGAACGCCTCGGCTCCGCCTCTTCCCCACCAGAACCATTTTCCGTCAAACTCATGAAAAGGCCGCCAGAGGACAGGAATGTCTTCCTTCTGCAGCTGTTTCAGCACTTGGGCCGCCCGGTCCCAGCGATCCATGAGGAGACCGTAGTCGTCCGTTCCGGGTATGAACAAATTCTCCCAGTCCGGAGACTCTTCCTTACAGGCAGGATATGTATTATCCCTGACTCCGGTATGCCAGCAGATAGTCACAAGGCCGCCCCGCTCGTTCCAGCGCTTTACCCTTTCCACTACCCCGTCATAATCATCATGTATGAAATCAAGCCCGCGAATTGCAGGCAGCTCTCCGGTCACAGCCTGTATCCACTCATTCTCCCGGTCAGAACAGCCCTTTCTCGGCGATTCCTGCTGTGCCAGGAGTATTCTCTTCCCTTCCAGAGACCGAAGAAGATCATATAGCTGCTTTTTTCGCATGTTGTCTTCCCCTCTGATGACTTGACGGCCTGCACAGCGATCTGCTGAGCATGCATGATTATTCAAAAAACGCAAATACTATCACAGATAAAATATCACAGATGCAAGATTCAGGCAACCATTATTTGCAGTAATATAACCAGGTCAGTTTAGAATTCTCCAAAATAGCGGAAAGGCCGGCAGCTGCCGGCCCTTCCTGCTCCGTTATTTACCGCAAAGCATTATTGCATACTCTTTGTACATTTGCTCGATCCGTTCATTTACGATCACGCTGTCACCATTGTAGACGAGTTCCAGCAATGCCGTACGTGCCGCGACCAGCTGGTCGAGGAAGCGCCTCGTCATCGCGATCACCTGGCGGTCTTCCTTGCCCGCTGCCTTGTACAGCGCATTGACTTCCTTGTCCAGCGCAATCTGCCACAGCTGCTGTGCGCGTGCCCAGGCATTCGCCATGGGTACACCGACCTCTGCCTCACGTACCAGTGTCAGAGCGTTCTTCTCAGTCGCAGCATGCTTCGCATCCAGGACGAGCTCATAACTGATCCCGGCTCCTTCACGGCTGACCGTACGGCGCTCACAGAATTCAGCAGGCTCCAGTCCGGGCATCGAACGTGCACCCATAAGGCTGCCGAGCTTTTCTTTGTATTCCTCATGCTCGCCGCAGCAGAGATCCGCGCAGCGGTCCATCAGGCTCTCGGCGACCTTCTGCGCAACAGCATCCGGATCATCCGGGTAGAGCAGATTCAGCTGCTTCTCATATGCACCCAGCCAGAGATAATAGGTCAGACGATCATTGATCACTACGAGACGGGCTGAACCGTCAGCGGCTTCCAGATACTTCTCGTATTCCGCGTCCACGGCCTCACGCCACAGCGCGACTGCCTTCTGCCAGTCTTCACCGGCTTCCGTATTGACGGCCGCGTGTGCCGCGCAGAAGTGGAGTTTATAGGCTTCCACGTTTTCATTCGCGCCTACCAGCTCACGCCAGCAGCTCTCACCCTCACCGGAGAACTCAAAGTGCCCGTCGGGATTCGGCTGCTTCTCGCTCGTCGGGCTGACGACTTCATTGCTCTTGTACACCGTCTCTGCCCAGATCCCGCTCGGATGCCACTTCGCAAGCGCGTAGTTCACAACGCACGTTGCGTCTACATCAGGCTTGGTGACCTTGTATTCGTAGTACACCGTCTTGCTGTCATTAGGCGCAAGGTTGTTCACCGTGCCGATCAGTCCGCTGCCGCCCTCGAGGCTGTCGTAGATCTCGATATCGACCGGGACTTCGCCCTCGTTCTTCACGGTGATCGCGTAACGGATCGTCTCGCCTTCAACGAAGTAATTGCTGTTGTCGGGCTCCTTGTCATGCGCCTTCGTGATGCTGATGTCCGAGACCACTCCGAAGACCGGCTTATACGGCGGTGCCGGCGGCTTGGGCGTCTCGTCTTCCTTGCCCGGTATCTTCTTGCCGGTATCCGCTTCTACATAGTTGCTGCTGATCTTGTGCCAGTCGCCGTTTGCGTCCTCATATTCCGATGTCGCCATATTGCCCACATACCCGAGAGCAACATCGCCTTCAGTGACCTTATACTTGAAGAACTCTCCCTGTTCAGCGCCGGGCTGCATGTCATTGATCTCCATGAGCGTCTCGCTGTCGCCTTCCAGCAGCGGCTCATTCACGAAGACCAGCGGCAGGACCGTATCCGTATTGTTCTTGGCCGTTACCAGGAAGGTGATCTCTTCGCCTTCGACATAGTACTCGCCGTTCTTCGGGCCGCCTACGATCTCCTTCTTCAGCATCAGGCTGGTCTTGTCCGTGGTATCTACCCAGCACCAGTTCATATCATCGAGTTCTTCCCCGCTTTCGGGGTCTACCCATTTGACATAAGCTTCGTTATAGATTCCGCCTTGTTTCACATCAATATCGGTAACCGTATAAGGATACTCCCTTATGATGCTGCCGCCGGACGGGATAGTCGGCAGGACCTCACTGATGCCAAACATGCTGTCGGTCAGCACGGCACCGGATACCTCAAGGTCGCACCCTTCCTTTAAGTAGCTCATATTGACGACTTCGATCACATAGATGATCTGCTCGCCCTCCTGGAAGCCTTCAGGCAGGGTCGGAGCATACTTCTCGTATTTCCATATCCACAGCTGGCTGTCGCTCGGGATCTCCCATTCAGCGGGACCGGGTTCATCCATCGTGAAGGAATACGGAGAGTGCGAGGTCTCGCACAACACGGTATCCGTTTCGTCCATATCCCGGCCAAAAGCGTAGAGTTCAACATCGACCGTGCCCGCGACACCCGCAGTCTGCGAATTCGGCGTCAGGATACTGGTCACCAGCCAGACATTGGTATAGTCACTGTAGCTCTCGCCCGGATACAGCAGGATGTTCAGCGGAGTAAACGTTTCATTGCCGTCACCCCACCTCTCCATAAGCTTGTCAATGTACAGCGGTACTTCGCCGTTATTCATCAGAACATAGTCGACCTTCACGACATCGCACTCGCTGTAGAGCTCGGCATACGGATAGCTCGCCTTCAAGGGCGAAGCGTTTGTGGTCAGCTTCAGGGAAGGTATCTTCGCCGTGGGCTCACCGTTGGTCAGCGGGATATCGATATAAGCCCAGTTGGAGGCGACACTTTCCCCAGCCTCATCCTCACCGATCAGGACATATCCGAACGTTCTGGTGCTCCAGCGCACCGCGCCGACATCCACATCTTCGGGATATACCTGGTCGAGCATCGTCCACTCCATATCCCAGCCGGGCTTCAGTACGGTATAGGTCACACCGCTGTAATCAATATACCAGTTGGGCTGGATGGTATCTTCATACGAGGTAGGATCGATGCGTGCCGGGACCATCACATTCACGTTGCCGGTGTTCGTCAGCTTGAAGCGTTCACGGATCGTGTCTCCGGAGACCTTGCCGATGCCCTCATCCGACGCCCAGGATACTTCAAGCAGCAGAGACGGATGGACTCCCTGATAAGTCGCACTGAAGATCAGGTCCACGCCCTTATCTTTTTCAGTCTCATAGCAATCTGCCCGTACAAATGCAACAGAGAACCCTTCCATCGAGCAGCTGACCAGATCAGGGTCAACCTGTGTAAAGTCAAACTTCTCCTCGTTATACTCGTCGCAGTAGACATTGAAATCAAAGTAATACGTTTCTCCTTCAACAGGCGCAACTGTCAGGAAGGTGCTTCTGTTAGCATCCAGGTAGATACCGCCGATTCCCGTGCCACATTGGCCCAATTCCGGAGCCTGATCTTTCCAGATGCATTCAATGGTATGCCCGTCCCAGGCCGTCCAGTAGGCATTATTATCTGTATCCCATTCCAAACCGGCGAAGCTCGCATTCGCACCCTTGAGGACATATTTCGGTTCACCGAGATATGTCGCACTGAAAACAAGCTCTACGCCGTTCTCGTCTCCCGGGTAATCAGCGCGCACATACGCGACAGAGAACCCTTCCATCGAGCTGCTGATCTGATCAGGATCGATCTGAGTGAAATCAAATATGTCCGCAGAGAACTCATCAGTAAAGATACTGACATGATAATAATACGTTTCCCCGGCAACAGGCAGTTCTTTCAGCCTGGACGTTTGATCGGCATCCAGGAACAAGCCGTTGAATGCCGTATAAGGCAGGCCCGCTTCCGGCACCCTGTCTGCCCAGGTGCAAACAATGCTGTGCCCATCCCAAGTCGGCCAGTATGCATCATCGTCTTTATCATATTCATAACCAGCGAAGCTCGAGTTCACACCCTTAAGGATAAATTTGGATTCACCTTGATAAGTGGCTACAAAATGCAGTCTCACATGGTCATCGTTTACCTGTTCAATATCCCTCAATGAGACGGAGAAATCCGGGATTGTGCAGGTGACCAGTGCAGGATCTATCTGCGTATAGTCGATCTTGCCGAGATGATTTCCATTGGTCTGGACATTGCTGCTGAAATAGAATGTATCTCCGGGGGCGGGCAGCTCAGTCATTTTGTCCATAAGCCAGAGATCACTGTAAAGCGCGCTTTCGGTTTCGTACAGTATCTCCAGATTCGGTACGTCATCTGCCCATGTGTAATCGATAGAGATCTCGCCGCTGTGTGATATCTCACAAATGTTTGCATAACCATTATATGTGATACCCGGGAAGTGTTCTGTCACGCCTTTCAGGACATATCCTTCCTGCTCTTCGGTCAACGGGATCTCCATGTAGGCCCCATTGGACCAGACATCATCTCCCAGGTGCTCCTCGCTCAGTACTGCACGTCCCTCCATCGATACTTCTCCGAAGAGGCACATGTTGTCAAGCGTGTCCTGATCTACCGGGAACACACGGGTAAATGTCAGGACTGCGCCGGGACTAAGCAGATAATAATGCGAATCATCAAACTGAACGACCGGAAGCGCAGTCTCGTCACCGATCAGAGACGGATCGAGATTACAAAGCGGTTTATCCAGGACCACCGGTGCGGCTCCGGTGTTTGTGAGCTTGTAGTGAACGTGCATAGGCGCACCCAGATATGCTTTGCCTACGCCCTCATCTTCGTCCCAGGAAAGTTCCAGGTACAGGCTGGCCCCGCCCGGAAGCACGGAATAACGCGGCTGTACAGGATTCGTCTGTCCTGTGCTGAGCGTTCCCGTGCCGCTTTCATAAGTGTATGTATTGGCGACAGTACGTAACGCTTCCTTAGCGGCGATATCTTTTGAATTAACCTTTATACCATGCAGATAGCCGGCTATCTCACCGGGCTGAAGGATCATGCCCTCAAACTCTTCCCAGGCCTTCCAGTCCTCCTCAGCCTTGTCAGGAAGGAGACAATCTGCCAGTGTGATCGGCACATTGCTGTCATTGTGTATGATGATCTCCGATACGATCTCACTGC
>JAFZPO010000207.1 GCA_017550305.1 Clostridia bacterium | reverse complement strand
CCTTACAATTTTACCAACGGCTATAACGGTGTAATGGCCGCATTATCCTCGGGACGGCTTACAGAGGAGCGCATTAACGAAAGTGTCCGCCGCATTCTGCTTCTGAAACAGCAATGGGGCCTGCTTCTGTAAAAACGCCAATTATATCAGTTTGTGGTGGATGACAGAAAATAATGAGTTGTCAGTATCGCTTACAAAACCACTAAAGAATAACCTTAACGGTGTACATTTGTTCTGGGAGAATTAGGAAAGGATCAGGGTAGGGGGAGTAACAACCAGGGAACAAACAACCTGGGAGAATGAGCATCATGTACAAGCTTGCCGGGGGCACTGAGCCCGCGGGAGCGTAGCGACCAAGGGCTCAGTGCCCCCGGCGCCCGACAAATTTCCGGGCATAAAAGTAAGAAGACTCCTTTTGTGTTATGCTTTAGGTGCAAACAAAAAGAAAAACAGAAAGGAATCTTCTCATGAACATTATACAACAGATCATCATTAACACGCTACCGGAAATTTGCGACACGATCCAGAATATAGGTCTGCAGGACATCGGGAAGGTTACGAAAGACCTTGTCCAGATCACTCAGAAGATGACCCTGGAGATCGTTGAAGCCTGTATCGCACAGATGGATGAGGCGCTTGTATGCGCCGCAAAAGCGCAGAGACGCTTAGACGGGATCACTATCAAGGAACGGGATGTAAGCCGTACTGTCACGACGGACCTGGGAGTCCTGCATTACAAGCGTACGTACTTTGAGCTTCCGGATAAGACATACGCGTATCTCGTTGATTATCTGATCGGGATAGAGGCATACGAACGCTTTACCAGGGAATTCATTGCCGACCTGCTTGAACTGTCCACGGTGAAATCATACCAGCAGGCGATCGAGATCAAGGGCAATGTATATTCGCGTCAGACCGTACATAACCGGCTCGCAGCGACGAAGAATCTGGCAATGCCGGTGGAACGTGTAAAGGACACGCCGGAAACGCTGGACATCTTCGCGGATGAAGACCATGCCCACCTGCGGCCGAAAGGGGACGCGATCGTGCCGCTGGTAACGATCACGGAAGGGATAGACGAAAGTAATCCCAAGCGCCACAAAACGGTCAATCCGCTCCATATGGGAGCATACGGAATGACAGCGGAGGCATTCAGGGAAAACGTCCTGGCTGTACTGGGGAGACGGTATGACCTGGGCAAGGTGAAAGTGATCAATGTCCACGGGGATGGCGGGCAATGGATCCGCGGGCTGCAGGAGTCGATTCCTCATGCGCGGTTCGTTCTGGACGGATATCATCTGGAAAAGGAGCTGCGGAGTGTACTGGGCCTTGAAGAAGCCTGGCGTTATGCAAAGGAGCTCCGTGCTGCCATGCGCAGGGAAGACGGATACGCAGACTTCAGGAAATGCTGCCGCAAGATCGCCATCCACCAGAAAACAGTCCGGGAACGGGATAAGGTGAAAGCATTTGCCGGGTACTGCAGAAGGCACTGGAGTGCTGTTGTTCTCCGCATGAAGAAAGAGACATGCGGAAGCTGTACTGAAGCGCTGGTCAGTCACGTCCTGTCCGACCGTCTGAGCCGTAATCCGATCGCATGGAGCGAAGTAGGCCTGGCCAGGATGGCCATGCTCGTCGTTTATACAAAGAATGGAGGCAAGATACGTGGAGAAGACGTCGGGGTCCGGGTAGATGACAGAGAGATCTCCGAATACGCTAAAGGCGGTTTTTCCCAGTACAGGGAATACGCTATGAAGCAAGCTGAAGAAGTGCTGAAAGCGAAATACGACTGGAGTATCTTCGAGCATGAAGATTCCGGCTACGGAAAGATCGACTGGACTCACATGATCCGCCGCTCCCTCGGCGCCTCGCAATCCTTATCCGAACTGGTTTCCTGACAAAAACTCCGTAACAACTTGACACGATCAATAACCTTAGCGGCGTTGACATTTACCCAAAGAAAGCATATTATCACAATTAAGGTTACCCTGTTACAACCGAAAATGAGAGGAGCAAGCGCGATGAGAGTCAAGAAATTGTTGGCGCTGTTTCTGGCGCTGAGCATGCTGATCCCGGCTCTGTGCCTGGCTGGGAGCGCGGACGAGGAATACTTTCTGGAGAGGGAACCAGGCACCCGTCAGCTGACCCTGTACTGGAAACGCGCCAGCACAGACTACAGCAAGTGTGACGTGTGGATGTGGATGCCCGGAAAGGATGGCTGCGGAATTCTGTTCCATCCATGCGCGTATGGCGTGAAATGTGTGATCAATGTTCCCGAAGATGTCAAGGAGGTGGGCTTCATCGTGCGGCGTGACTGTTCAAACCCGGGCGGCAACTCCTGGGGAAGCGCCACAAAGGATGTTGATGAAGACCGCTATGCCGTTCTCACCGGAGATAGCACGGAGATCTACCTCCAGCCCGGTGACGCGATGCAGTATACCAGCCCTGATGGAGGTGTCACCTTGGTGCCAATCCGCGTCTTTACCTTGGCAGCCATCATCTCTAACAAGGAGATCCGCTACAATATCAGCCCTGCTGCCCGACTAACGGCAGCGCAGGTGCATGTCCGGCAGGATGGACGAGAGATCCCCGTGGAGAAGCTCTCCAGCGAGGGCAATAAAGTGATCCTTGGTACCATCACTGTTGCGGAGGAACTGGACATTACGAAATCTTATACCGTGGAGATCGAGGACTATGGTGAGGTAACGGCTATCCCAACTGATATCTTTGATAGCCAAGCCTTTATAGAGGCTTATACCTACGAAGGGGACGATCTGGGCGCTGTGATTCAGGGTGACAAGACTGTCTTTAAAGTCTGGGCACCTACAGCCAGTGCCGTTACGCTGAATCTCTTTGAGGCCGGGGATGGCGGTGAAGCTTATGAGACCCTGCCTATGGCTCAGGCGGATAAGGGCGTATGGACTGCGGAAGCCGCGTGCGGGCACGGAACGTATTATACCTATACTGTTACTACTGCCTTGGGTGCACAGGAGGCAGTAGATCCCTACGCTCGGACAGTGGGCGTGAACGGTAATCGCGGTATGGTGGTTGACCTGGCCGCCACTGATCCGGAAGGGTTCCGGGAGAGCGGCTATTATGAGGGACTTACCAGTTATAGAGACGCTGTGATATGGGAAGTTCATGTACGGGACTTCTCAAATGCCCTGGCTTCTTCCCGGTATCCTGGAAAGTATCTGGCATTCACCGAGACCGGCCTTACTAATGCCAGTGGCATGCCGGCGGGAGTCGACTACCTGAAGCAGTTGGGTATCACCCATGTTCATCTGCAGCCTGTTTACGATTATGCCACGGTAGATGAAACTGGAGCAGGTTCCCAGTTCAACTGGGGCTATGATCCCAAGAACTATAATGCTCCGGAAGGCAGCTATGCCACTGATCCATACAACGGTGAAGTCCGTGTTAATGAATTTAAACAGATGGTGCAGAGCCTCCACGCTAACGGACTGGGAGTGGTCATGGACGTGGTATATAATCACACCTATGCGCTGGACTCCTGCCTGAACCGTGTGGTGCCTTATTATTACTATCGCTTCGCCTATGACGGAAGTCCTTCTAACGGTAGCGGCTGCGGTAATGAGACCGCATCCAACCGTGTGATGTTCCGCAAGTACATGGTGGACAGCGTGCGTTACTGGGCGGAAGAGTACAAGATTGACGGCTTCCGCTTCGACCTGATGGCTCTTCATGATGTCACCACCATGCAAGCTATTGAAGAAGCCGTGCATGAGGTCAACCCTTATGCGATCATCTACGGTGAAGGCTGGACCGGCGGCACTTCTGCACTGCGGGACAACCTACAGGCAAGCCAGGCTAACATCCGTCAGGTGAAGCCCACCGGCGAGGCCATCGGCTCTATTGCTGTGTTCAACGATGCCATCCGCGATGGCCTTAAAGGAAGCGTGTTCGATTCCAAGGATCAGGGTTACACTAATGGTAAGGCTACCAAAGCCAATGCCCAAAAGGTGGTCTTCGGTATTCAGGGCGGAAAGAGCGGCATCGGTGCCTCCTGGTATGTGAATGATGCCATGGTCATCAACTATACTTCCTCTCATGATAACCACACCCTTTGGGACAAGCTGCAAGCTTCCAATGAAACGGCTTCCAGGGAGGAGTTGCTCGATATCACCCGGCTGTGTGCCACCACAGTACTGCTGAGCCGGGGCACACCGTTCTTCCTGGCTGGTGAAGAAATGCTCCGTACCAAGGGCGGTGACAGCAACAGCTATGCTTCCTCCGATGAGGTGAATAACCTGAAATGGGATGCATTGACTCCCGACAGTGACGAGGCTGAGATGTCGGCCTTCTATGCAGGCCTGATCCATCTGCGCCGTGAAGATCCGCGTTTTGAGTTCCTGCGGAACGTAGTACCAGAGACGGAGATCCAGACAAACAATGTCATTGCTGTCACGTGGCGGAACGAGGAGCAGGCAGTGGGCTATGCCATCATTAACCCCAATCCTTTCAATCTGACCATAGATCCGCCGGAAGGCTGGGGAGCTTACTGCATCGGTGTGCAGGGAGCCAAGATCCTGCCGGAAGAAGCAGCTGAAGGTACCTTTACGGTAGCACCACGAAGTGTGGTTATTATTGCTCCCGCTGAATAACCTGAATGTGAACAGATGCGGAAACCGCGGGTTCGTACCGTGGTTTCCGTATTTACATCTCAAACGCACAAAAAGAAGAAGCTGGTGATTAACACCGGCTTCTGTTTGTTCGTGAAGCGTTCATTTGACAGAATGAGACCAAGCCTTGACGAGGTAATGAGACCAAACACCCTTAGTCACATGCTATGGTCACGTTCACAATTGTTCAAAGGAGCATCTGATCTCTTCAAATAGGCCAGACATAATATGATTCCAAGAATACCCACAATAAAGAATTGCACTGTGATCCCAGCGCCTTTTCCTTTACCAAAAATCGGAATCAGCCATCTCTGCAAGGGCGAATCTGACATCAGAAACGGTTCAAACACATGATCTGCGAGCAGACCGCCCAGAAACAGGCCAAGGGGAATGGCGCAGTTTTTCAGTGTGCTCTCAGCAGAGAAAACACGGCCCTGCATTTCAAGAGGGACCTGTTCCCGCATGAATACCGTTAGGTGCGCATTCATGATCGCAGCCATGGCATAAGACCCGAAACTGGCTGCACACCATATTGAAGGATACTTCAGCAGTGCCAGAAAGATATTTCCCGAAAACACAAAGGCTGTGCTGATGCCGATCAGCTTCAGTTTATTTTTCACTGGCTTCATCCAAGTAACAATAAGACTTCCTGCCAGTATGCCCAGGGCGACAAAGCTCTGAACCGCACCCAACACCTGCTGATTATCTCCGGTTCTTGCCAGAACAAAGGGGGACAGCAGTCCATCATTGCTCAATTTGGCAAGAAAATTGACACAGGTCAGAAACAGAATCAGATGCAGCAGCACTGTATGGCCGCGCAGAAACCTGAAACCTTCCATACAGGTTTTTCGGAATGGTTCTCTTTGCTCTTTTTCAGCACCGCCAGCTTTTGGAATCTGGATGAAAAACAGCAAAACAACGAAAGCCACAAAGAAACTGCAAAGATCGCAAACCAGAACGAGCTTCAATCCGCTGAAAGCCAGAAGACTGGCGCCTAAAGCCGGAGCCAGGATAGATACCGCAGCACCGGAAAAACCCTGCAGGCCGCTGGCTCTTGTATAATGTTCCTTTGGTACAAGCAGACTGGTCGCCACAAAGGCAGCAGGCTCCTGGAACGCATTCATGAAGCTGAGAAGTACATTGATGAGATACAGGTGCCAGACCCGAAGTGCTGAAAATGAATACAACAAATAAACGCTGAATGTCCCGCAGGCAGCGAACAGATCGGCAATAAGCATGATGCGCTTTTTATCCCAACGGTCTGCAATCGCTCCGGCCACAAATCTGAAGAGGATCGTAGGCGCAAACGAACAGAGTGTGAGCAGTGTAATGCTTAAGGCTGTTCCTTCCTGGCGATAGGTCCATACAATCAGCGCATATTCAGTCATAGCTGTTCCAAGAGAGGATACAGCCTGAGAACTCCAAAGAAGGAGGAAACTCTTCAGCTCCTTCATGTTATTTGGTTTTTTCATGGCTCTGCTCCTTACTTTTCATTTTGATGATTGTTGTAATAGGCGCAAAGCCTGACCAGGACGATTCGTGTTTTTGTTGAAGAACTATCGCTCCGAGCAAGTATCGTCCGTATCAGACCTTGCACGGAGCCGAGACATCTGCGGCGAAAGATACTCCACTGAAATCATGCATCAACCTAAAACACCTCCGATGGGTCAGCTCCATTTTGTGGAACTAAGGAATTCGGCATCATCGTACGAAATCTATTTATATATTTTTTCTGTGTCATGCTCTGGAAATCCTGCAGATTCACAACTTCGATTCTGAGACTCCATCGAATTGAACGGTCTCAGGATTGCCAGTTCTTGCATACATCGATCCAAGCAGTATATCCTGAATATTTTTCCAATTCGGGGATTGAGAGTTCAATTGCACTGTTGCTGCTTCCGCAAGCGGGAAAGACGGATGAGAACCTTTTCAGGGAGGTGTCAAGATAGACCGTTACATTATCTTTGATTCCAAACGGACAGACTCCGCCTACAGCATGCCCGACAAGTGCTTCTGCTTCATCGGGCGTGAGCATTTTAGCCTTGGTTCCGAATTGTGCCTTGTACTTCGGATTATCGATTTTTGCATCTCCAGCCGCAACAATCAAGATGGCATGGCCATCTACCAGGAAGGAAAGGGTTTTTGCAATACGACATGGCTCGCAATGTAATGCTTGAGCTGCCAATTCTACGGTAGCACTGGATACATCAAACTCTCTTATCCGATCAGCAATTCCGTATTTCGAGAAGAAATCTTTTACTGCTTCAATTGCCATTATCGTTTATCTCCTATATCCGTTTTCAATTGCGCTATAATTGGAGAGCAGGTCGAGTGATTAGTATATCAAGTATATTATACTGAATAGTTCCGAAATCATTACGACCTTATATGTTTTGGGTTTGTTTTTCTTTTTGATTCCTGTTTTCAAACGTGAAAAAAAGAACTATCTCACCTTTTTGCCCGGTGAAATAGCCCCCTTGTGGTGGTCGCAACAGGACTCGAACCTGTGACCCCATCGATGTGAACGATGTGCTCTACCAACTGAGCCATGCGACCATTTATGTTATCCGATTTCTGGGCTTAACGGTCCGTGCCACTTCCACGGGCACCCATCGCATCGGTTAGGCGAGCGTTTTTTTGAGCCGTTTTTCAACGGCGAATGATAGTATAGCACCGACAATAGTGCCTGTCAATGCCTAAATTGAAGTTTTTCAGGCTTTTTTTGAAAGAAATTTTGGATCTTTTGGAGCAACTCACAAGCTTAAACCATAAGGTGAGTATCTGAAGCGCTTGTGTTTGCAAGGTGCCTGTGATATAGTTAAGAAAAAACGAAACGGGGCAAATACCATGAAAAATTGGATCGCCATACTGACGGTGCTGTTACTGCTCGCAGCCGGTGCTTCGGCGGAAGGATTTGTTTATTCCATGACATCGGTGACCGATTGCGCGCAGACAGACAAACTATATACGCGTTTCTATGAAAGCGGAGAGTTCTCGGTCCTTGTACCGGGGCTCGCAGAAGGGATCGTGCCCCAGGGCATATCCTATCTGCCGGATGAGAACTGCCTGCTGTTTGCGGGATACCGTTCGGATAAGGGGAACAGCGCACTGCTTGCCGTCAGCCTTGATACGGGCGAACTGGTCAAGGAAGTTATTCTCTGTCTCCCTGATGGCTCGCCGTATAACGGACATGCCGGCGGCGTGTGCGTGACAGAAAAGAATATCTATATCTCAAATGCATATACGCTCTATCGTATCTCGCTGGATACATTCCGCGAGCTGCCGGCATCTTCTGAATGCAGGATCGAAGAAGAGATTCCTGTACCGGTGCGCTCTTCCTACTGCTGTTATGCAGAGGGGATCCTGTGGGTCGGGGAATTCGAATACGGCACGGAGTATAAAACGGATGCCAGTCATAAGGTCAAAACCGCGGACGGACGCTTTAAGGCGTGGACCTGCGGATATATCCTGACATCCGAGACCGAGAACGAGCTGAAACCTGAAGCGCTGGTGAACGGCGGAGACGCTGTTCCGGATTATCTGCTTTCCATGACAGAACGCATTCAGGGATTCACCACAAAAGAGGGAAAGATCTATCTGAGCCAGTCTTACGGCAGACGTGCTATCTCCAACATCTACCGGTATGACAATGTCCTGGTGCGCACACCGGACGCTGAAGGAACCGTGAGCGGCGTGTCCGTTCCAATGTGGTTCCTGGATAAGAACGCGCTGGAGGAAACACTGCTTACCCCGCCCATGAGCGAATGCCTGTGCACGGTGGACGGAGCGATCTATGTAGTGTTCGAGTCGGCAGCGCAGACCTATATGCAACCCGGGAATGCTTCCCTGAATCCGATCGACCGCGCATTCAAGCTCACCGGTTTTTAAAAACGGAAGCACAGTGTGCTCCCGTAATTAAGTATGCGCGTTTTTTCAGTGCTAATCAGTTGAGATGCTCGAACAGATCGTTCATGGCGGTATCTTCGCCGACAGTGCTGAAGTACAGTCCGTACGAACTGCCGTCATATATGCCTTCGCCCAGCTGTGCGGAGGCATGCTTTTTATTCTGGTATGTCTGGAGCCCATATGCTGCCTCGGCCATCTGTGCGGCAGTCCTGCCGCCAAAGAGATCCAGCGGCTGGTCATAGTCAAGCACTGTGCGGTTGCTTCCGTACAGATGCAGGTACAGCTTTTTCATCTGCCAGTTGCCGAACAGCTTGACTCCGTATCCGACGTCATACTTGCTGTCCATCGCGGTGGTGATGGCTTTGATCGCCGCGTCCGCGCAGACTTTATGTCCGCCGTCAACACCTTCGCCGTCGATTGCGTGCGTAACCAGTACGTCAGGTTTATAGATGCGTACAATACGTGATACATGACGCACAAACTGCACTTCGCTCCACACTGCATATTGCTGCTTGGCAGTGTTCTTCATATTGGGCTTGAAGTAGGCGATATAGGGATAATTGGTCAGGCCGCACTGCCACAGGCCGTCGAGCATTTCACATTTGTACGGCGCGTCCGTGTTCACAACGACGCAGAGCATGACCTCGCGGCCCTGGGCGATATAGGTGGGGATAAGGCCGCCAAAGAAAAGGAATTCGTCACCAGGGTCGGTGACCAGCAGGACCAGGTCGGCCTTCCCGTCCAATGTTTTCCACTGCTGTACCCATGCGGGCAGTTCGCCCTCGGAGAACACGCGCAGTTCGCTGATGTTGACCACATGCTCGTAATCGGGACTCTGGCATGTGAGACGTACTGCACTGTAGCCCTGAGTGAGGGGAATATACTGGTTATAGTATTCGTCATCTGTTTCATAAACGGTCTTCCAGGCACCGCTTTCATCCTGCGCCTGCACGCACCATTTGGTGATGAACTTGCCCCAGCTGACATACAGGCCGCAGATAGGCGCTTCGTCCGGAGCGGTGATCTCGACATATCCGCGGTGGTTGCTTGACCAGATCGTTGCATAGTCATTATCAAACATCGCGGACAGCTGCTTCTTGTTGTTGGATAGGGTATACGTACAGCTGTCAGTGATATCCTGTGCATCTTCACCCAGGGCGGGAAGGCAGAGCAGGAGCATCAGCAGCACGAACAGGGGCAGAAACTTTTTCATCATGGATTCTCCTGTGAAAAAAACGGTCCGCAGAAGAGCGGACCGGTAGTGTACGGCATGCGATTATTCTTCTTCGTCCTCGGCGTCCATGGCCTCGATGAATTTATCAAAAACCGCCTGAGAGATATCGTCATCATCTACGGTGACATACATATCTTCGCCGTTTTCATCCTGCTGGATCTCGAGGATGATGACTTCGCCGTCGTCGCCTTCGGGCTCAGTGCCGTCCTCGTTCAGCACCATCAGTACCACATACTCGGCACCTTCATGGGAGATGGTGGTCAGGTATTCAAACTTGGTTACAACGCCATCCTCGTCGGTCAGTTCAACGATGTTGTCTTCATCGGGAAGATTGGTGTTCATTTCATCCGTCATGTTGTTCCTCCTATTCGATCACGTTGGCATCATCGAGATGGCTCAGCGTGTCCAGGTATTGCTGTAAAATGACTGCGGCTGCGACTTTGTCCACATGATCGCGCCGCTCTTCACGGTGCATTCCGCCTTCGATCAGTGCGCGTTCGGCTGTCACGGTGGTCAGGCGTTCATCCTGATAGATAACATGCAGTCCGGCTGCTTCCAGCTGCTCAGCCAGGGCAAGGACCTTCTTTGCCTGGAATCCAATAGAACCGTCCATG
>JAFZPO010000206.1 GCA_017550305.1 Clostridia bacterium | reverse complement strand
CCGCCTATCCCCTGGTCGATGCGTCCACTTACACAAGCAGTGTGACCATCGATACCGAGGAAGGACTGGTAGATCAGCCGTATGTCGCGCTCGCGCTGCATACCTCGATTTCCATGCAGGATCTGACCGTCACCGCGGCTTCCATGAACGAGAACAAGAACAGTTCTTCCTATGGCTGCCTGACACTGACTTGCGATTCGCACGGAATACCTGTCACGGTCTATACCACAGCGCTCTATGATGCAAACCGTACCCTTATGACCGATGCCGATTTTATCGAGAAAACGCTGACTGTACGCGGTTTTGTGGATGTCCACAACGGCGCGTATCAGATCAAGGTCACCTCATTGAACGGGATCACCGTTCAGGACAAATAATAAAGGAGCGTAAATATGAAGAAACTGATCGTCGCTTTCGCATTGCTGCTGGCCCTGTGCCTGGCGCTGAGCGTAGCCATGGCTGATGACCTTGCTGACTCCAAGAGCATCATCAACCTGATGTACAAGAACAAGCCCGGCTCCACCCCCAAGGACTACGAGCTGATCGGCACCATCCCGATCGAGGATAAAGTCTATGAGGTCGAGTGGACCACCGATTCCGACACTATCAAGGTCATCCGCGAAGAGAGCGGCATGGTCCTTATCGATGTGGACGAGAACAATCCCCAGGAAGTCTACTATGTGCTGACCGCCACTGTGAAGGATGAGGCCGGCAACAGTGTATCCCTCTCTTTTGACCGTTTTGTTCCTGCCGCCATCAATCTGGATGTCCTGTCTGAAGAAGAGATCGTTGCGATCGCCTACACGCTGGAAGACCAGGCCAAGCTGCCCGCTCCCACCGCTCTGCATGGCGTGATCACCTCGATCCCCTCCGCCTACAGCGAGAAGTATGGCAACATCACCGTCAATATCCAGGTCGGCGAGCTGGCTGACCAGCCCATCCAGGCCTACCGTCTGACGGGCGAAGGCGTAGCCGACCTGAAGGAAGGCGACGAGATCGCCATTGCCGGTGTCATCAAGAATTACAAGGGCACCTTCGAATTCGACGCAGGCTGCGTACTGATCCCCGTTGAGGAAGTCCAGTCCGCCCGTGTCGCGATGTATGCCTGGGGCACCCTGGAAGCCGGCGCTGCCATGACCCGTGAGTCCACCATGACCGGCGTCATCACCGAGATTCCCTCTGCCTACAGCGAAAAGTACGGCAACATCACAGTCAATATCGTAGCGGCCGGCCTGACCGACTACACCGTGCAGTGCTACCGCCTGGCTGGCGAAGGCGCTGACCAGCTGGCGATCGGCGACATCGTCACCGTGACCGGCACCATCAAGAACTATAAGGGCACCATCGAATTTGACAGCGGCTGCCAGATCGTTGAAGTGATCAAAGCGAACTAATCCTGCTGTCAGCAGCGCCCCCGCTTCCGCCTGGAAGCGGGGGCGTTCAATATATGCGGGATGTTGTCAGGATACTGAAAAGCTACTCCCCGATGGCTGTTTTTCCTTCATCTGTTGTCGGACATGTATTCCTATGGTATACTTGCGGGGAAGCAGCAGACCGCACTGAAGATATAAGGAGATAAACAGGATCGTGTGTGAGAAAATGTTTGTCAGAGAAATAAATGACACAAACGAAAAGCAGAAGATCGCGAGGCTTATCCTTGAGTCGCTCACTGATTGGTTCGGCGTTCCCGAGTCCCGCGAGAGCTATATCCGGGAAAGCGCTGACCGTTTCTTTGCGGCAGCATTTGACAAAGAACAGCCGGTCGGGTTTATCTGCCTGAAAGAGACCGGGAAAGACACCGCTGAAATCGCCGTAATGGGCGTACTGAAGGAATATCACAGAAAAGGTACCGGCACGGCACTCTTCAGAAAAGCAAAAGAGATCGCCGTTGCTTCCGGATACTCCTTCCTTCAGGTGAAAACAGTGCAGATGGGAAAATACGAGGATTACGACAGGACGAACCGGTTTTACAGGGCACTCGGCTTTATGGAGTTTGAGGTATTCCCGATGCTTTGGGATGAGCATAACCCCTGCCAGGTCTATGTAATGTCGCTGAACAAAGAGTAAAAATCATCCTGAAACTCATGGAGGGCTGATCATGAGAGCGCCGTATCAGGTTCTGGCTATACCGTACCGGAAAAAACAGGAATACCAGTTCTGTGTTTTTCACCGTGCTGACATTGACCAGTATCAGTTTGTGGCAGGCGGCGGGGAGGATGCTGAAACGCCCGCTGATGCCGCCAGGCGCGAGATCAAGGAAGAGACCGGTATTACTGCGCCATCCGTTATTCAGCTCACTTCAATGGCATTTATCCCGGCATGCGTGATCTCCGAGAAGCACAGGCAGTTCTGGGACAAAGACACTTATGTTATTCCTGAATATGCTTTCGCCTTTGAATGTGAAGACGATATCTGTCTGTCGGATGAGCACATCGGATATGAATGGCTGGCTTACGATGAGGCCAGGTCAAAACTGACCTGGGATTCCAACAGGACCGCATTATATGAATTGAATTGCCGTTTGAATACTGAGAGATGATCCAAAATCCGGGAGGTAGAAATGACTGTTTATGAAAGGCTTGCTGCATGCAGCGACGAAGAATACAGGGATTTTCAGAGCAGATCGGTTCCCAATATTCCAAAGGAAACGATACTGGGTGTCAGGACGCCTGATATGCGGAAGATCGCCAAGGAGATAAACGGGACGGAAGAAGCAAAGGCATTCCTAAAGCAACTCCCGCATCAATACTACGAAGAAAACCTTGTACACTTCTTCCTGATTGCGATGATCAGGGATTTTGACGAATGCGCGAAGGCAGTGGAAACCTTTCTGCCATATGTAGACTGCTGGCCGGTCTGCGATCAGTCGAGTCCGAAGGTCTTTGCAAAGAATCATCAAAAGCTCCTTCCGCTGATCAGAAAATGGATCGGTTCGGAGCATGTGTACACCGCCAGGTTCGGCATCCGGATGCTGATGAATGAATTTCTCGGAGAGGATTTCAAGCCAGAATACCTTGAATGGGTCGCAGCGGTCAAAGGCGAGGATTATTATATAAAAATGATGGTTGCGTGGTATTTCGCGACCGCGCTGGCAAAGAAATACGATGAGAGCGTAGTCTATATCGAACAGCGCAGGCTGGAGCCCTGGACGCATAAGAAGGCAATTCAGAAAGCGATCGAGAGCTTCCGTGTTTCCGATGAGCATAAGGAATACCTAAAGAGCCTCCGATGATCCGCTTTGCTGACAAAAAGCTCCAAAGCATGCGCAGATGGCTGTAGAAGCAATCTGTAACAATGAAGGATACGGTTCGTTATGATCAAAACAATTTTATGGGACGTAGATGGTACTCTGCTTGACTTTGATGCCGCTGAAAAGGCTGCCATCAGGGCACTGTTTTCCGAGTATGCTTTGGGACAATGCACGGAAGGAATGCTTGCCAGGTATTCAGAAATAAACGCCATATGGTGGCAGCGACTTGAGCGGAAGGAAATCACAAGAAAAGAGGTCCTGGTAGGGCGCTTTGAGCAGTTTTTCGAAGAATACGGCATCGATACCCGGATCGCCGCGGAATTCAATGAAAAATATCAGCCGAGGCTCGGAGAAACCATCGTTTTCCGTGACGATAGTCCGGAAATCATAAAAGCCCTGAAAGGAAATGTTAAGCAGTACGTTGTGTCCAACGGAACAGTTGTCGCTCAGACAAAAAAGCTTGAACGGTCAAAGCTCGGAGAAATGATGGATGGCATTTTCCTGTCCGAGAGAATAGGCAAGGAAAAACCGGATCCTGCGTTCTTTATGGATGTATTTTCACAGATCCATACAGATGATCTATCCACGGTCATGATTGTCGGAGATTCGCTGACAAGCGATATTCAGGGCGGTATGAACGCAGGGATCAAGACCTGCTGGTACAATCCCGGAAAGAAGCCTGTTCCCGACAGTTATCGGGTCGATTATGTGATCTCCAACCTTCATGAATTGATCAGTATTCTAAACGTAGAAAACTGAGGTATACTCTGACGAAATCCGATTTACCCGGATAGCGCCAAGGCTTTCCTTTTGCTGGATCCATACATCTCACGATCCTATCGAAACGAGTTCTATGGGGGAGCCCATGAAAAACGGCTATGTAACGATTAATGATACCGGAATATACTACGTGTCCTTCGGCCATGGCAAAAAGAACCTCGTCGTATTGCCGGGGCTGTCGGACGGTCTGGCAACCGTGAAAGGGAAAGCCCTGCTGCTCGTCTCTCCTTACAGGCGGTTCCTGAAAAAGTACACTGTATATATGTTCAGCCGGAAAAACCGGATGCCCGAGGGCTACTCGATCAGGGACATGGCGGATGACCAGGCTGCAGCCATGCACGAATTAGGCATAGAAAAAGCTTCCGTGCTCGGCGTGTCGCAGGGAGGCATGATTGCCCAGTATCTTGCGATCGAGCACCCGGAAATGATTGAAAAGCTTATCCTTGCGGTTACCGCTCCTTATGCGAACAGTATCGTGAAAGATGCAGTAGGATCCTGGATCGGGATGGCTGCCAGGAAAGATCATGTATCTCTGATGGTCGATACTGCGGAAAAAATGTATTCCGAAGCCTACCTTAAAAAGAACAGAAAACTCTTTCCTGTCATAGCGAGGTTCACCAGGCCCAAGAATTATGAACGGTTCCTGAAGAACGCATATGCCATCCTGGATTTCGATGCGCGTGATGGACTTTCCCGGATCAGCTGTCCTGCCCTTATCATTGCCGGGGATGATGACAAGACCGTCGGGAATGAAGCATCACACGAACTGAATGCGCGCATAGCAGGCAGCAAACTGTTTGTCTACAAAGGGCTCGGCCACGGTGTTTTTGAGGAAGCCCGGGATTTCTATGACAGGGTGTATGAATTCTGCGAACAGGGCAGCTGATAAACACTCCTTGCCTTTCATCTGAGCAATTCAAAGACGCACTTCTCAATCGGTCATGAGAAGTGCGTCATGTTTATTACTATGCTTTTTGCATCCGTGCTTTCGTCAGGAAGCGGAGGTGTCTTTCTGTGTTTCCGGTGCGGCAGGTTCGCTTTCCAGACGGTAGATGCGCAGTCCGTCATACTTGCGGATCAGGCGCAGCATCGTATAGAACGGTTTCCAGTCCTTATCCTGTTCATCCGGCGGAAGCTGATAGTAATGGTCGGTAATCTCTTTTTCATTCTTCCAGCTGTTCATGCACAGTTTGTGGCAGCGCAGACGCTCACGCAGCGCCTTGACCGCCTGGTCCCCGTCTTTGGCACCCAGTTCTTCATAGATATCATCACAGCGCCAGCCAAGCGCATGATGCTCGCGTACCCAGCGTGCATGCTCCATGGGCGCAAATATCGCGATCTGTTCCGGCGTAAACCCGCGGACTTCTTCGAAATCGACCGGGCGGTCGGTATAGAAGCAGTCGATCGCGTTCAGGTATTTTGAGAATGCCTTTACCTGGTTGATATTGCTCAGCTTATACTCCAGAGACAGTTCTTCAAAGTCGCGCTCCAGTTCTTCTGTCGTAACGCTATCCTCCTGGTCCTGATAGCGATAGCGCCCGTTCAACGCGACTGCGAAATCATAAATATGCAGGAAGCTGCTCGTAGACAGATAGGTATGCTTGCTCTTCCTGTCCGGTACAAGCAGATCCGTATTAACGGTCAGCTTCAGTTTTTCCAGATCAACGATGTGTTCAATATCCTTAAGAAAGCGCTGACCCGGCTCAGCCATATCGCTGTATGCCTTGAGCCTCGGCGGTTTTCCGTCTTCGGGCTTCCAGCTCTTCGCTGCTGCTTCATAGGCGTCGATCTTTTCTTTTTCCCCGATATCATAGATATATGTCGCATCGATCGCACCATTGCTCAGGTCGAACTTCGCGGCCATCGGATGCAGTTCGGTACGCGAGTTGCGGCCGTAGGCCGTGCGGTCCCAGCACTGCAGCTCGTCGCACAGCATGAGCAGGAAAGCCAGCGGGTGCTGGTCCATACGCAGCGGAAGCTTCCGCTTCTGCGGATCCTTGTAATATGCGATTGAGAACTTGAACAGGCTGTTATGCAGCACGATCGCACTCAGCGCGTCTACATGCGCAACAGTCAGACCATCGGCCCCCATCGGGCCCTTCATCTCCTGAAGCAGCCGCGCAGCGCTGAAACAGGCATGGTCCATAAAGTATCCAAAGTGCTCCGGATTCAGGGGCTTATCGGAAATAACGCTCTGCAGGTATCCTTCACAGAATCCATAGGCTTCACCAAGCAGCCGGGCGGTATCATACGCCAGGAGTTCAGGCACGTTGTTAAACTTCCGCCCGAAGAGTTTTTCGAGCTGTTTCTGCATCGGCTCACCCAGCTGTTCAAGCGGGCCCAGGTTCCTGTATGCGATATACGGGCACCCCTCACCGCGCATATGATTGTCCACCTCAAAATAGGCAAGCACTTGCTCGAACGGGATCTCGAAAGGATACCCGATATCATGGAACAGCGCAGTCATTCCCCAGTACTCCAAGAAGAACGCTGCCGCGCTGTGCTCATCCTTACCTGCAAGACCATAGAAGCTGTTAAACGCATCCCTGAATGTCTTGTTCGCCTCATAGATCGCGAGCCCCAGCGTAAACACATACACGGAATGCGAGTAGTGATCGCGGTGCTTCATGAGCAGCGAACTGGCATTCATTTCGAACTCTGAGAGCAGTTCCACCATCTTCTGCGCACTGCCATATGTCCCGGTGAACATCTCCAGGAACGAATAATACACGGTATACGCATCCTCTGCCACACCGGAGTCAATGAACGTCTCCAGTTCCCTTGCCAGGCACAGGCGGTCGATATCCATCTGCATGTTATACGGAATCTGGCAGGCCTGTGTGCTTGTTCCCTGATAATTGCCGGAGCTCTCTTTCTCAGTCTTGGCTTCATCAAAACGAAGCCCTTCACACCGCTCATGCAGGAAGCGCAGCGCCGCGCTCTTCAGGTCCATTCCTGTTTTATAGACCTCAGGCAATTCAGGAACAAAAGGTCCCAGTTCCCTGCCAAAGTCATGCGTGTTCTTCTCGCGCATCAGGTCCAATGCCGTATAGCTCATGTATATCCCCGCTTTCTCGGTTCCTCGGTATTTCCGCACAGGCTGGAGAAAGCATCCCCCACCCGCATGCGAAAAAACGGGGAGGCAGCTTTGTGCCTCCCCACGAGACTGTTCTTACTTGATGACTTCGCCCATCGTGCCGGGTGCGACACAGCCGGCATTGCTCTCGTCGGTATCGATATGCATCGCCAGCGCATAGCTCGGGCTGACACGGACGACAACGTCACCGAAGATGAGGCTGCGGCCGGCAGACTCGATCTTCACGGAAACGATATCCTTGTCCTTGCAGTCGAAAGCCGCTGCATCTTCAGGAGTCATATGGATGTGGCGCTTGGCAGCGATTACGCCCTTCTCAAGGACGACTTCGCCCGCGGGGCCGACCAGCTTGCAGGCACCGCTGCCTTCGAGGTCGCCGCTCTCGCGGATGGGGGCCTTTACGCCGATGCTGCGCGCATCAGTCAGGCTCAGTTCTACCTGAGTCTCCTTGCGGCAGGGACCCAGAATGCTCACGCCGGGCAGGCTCTTCTTTTCACCAACAACGGTCACGCGCTCTTCGCAGGCGAACTGACCGGGCTGGCTCAGATCCTTCTTCTTCGTCAGCTGGTAGCCCTTGCCAAACAAGGTCTCCAGATCTTTTTCAGTCACATGCACATGGCGTGCAGAGGTCTCGACCAGTACTTTGCCCATTTCTATCCACTCCTTCTGTTTTTTTGCGTTTTTTATTATACCATGTTAATGGGAATGCGTAAAGTTATTCTACGGTAACGCTCTTGGCCAGGTTACGCGGTTTGTCTACATCCAGGCCCTTTGCGACGCTGACGTAGTAGCCCATCAGCTGCAGCGGGATGACCGCGAGGCTTGTCGCGAAATGCGGGTCGGTCCGCGGGATATATACCGTGAAGTCCGCTGTGTCTTCAATGCTGTAATTCCCGGAAGTCGTAAGTCCCATCAGGTATGCGCCACGGCTCTTGACTTCAACCATGTTGCTCAGCGTCTTTTCATAGAGCGCCTGCTGCGTGGTCACGCCGATCACCAGTGTGCCATCCTCGACCAGGCTGATCGTGCCGTGCTTGAGTTCGCCTGCAGCATACGCTTCGCTGTGCACAGAGCTGATCTCTTTCATCTTGAGGCTGCCTTCCACGCTGATAGCGTAGTCCAGGCCGCGTCCGATAAAGAAGATGTCATGTGCGCCGGCAAACTTGGCAGCAAACCACTGGATGCGCTCCTTGTCATCCAGCAGCCGCTGGATCTTGTCAGGCAGCGTCTGCATCTCGGTGATCAGCTCAGAGTACTTCTTCTGGTCAATTGTTCCGCGTACGAAGCCGAACTGGATCGCCAGCAGGTAGCAGGCGATCAGCTGCGTGCTGTATGCCTTGGTAGTGGCAACCGCGATCTCGGGGCCCGCCAGAGTGTAGAGCGTGTTGTCCGCTTCACGTGCGATCGAGCTGCCAACTACATTCACGATACCGAGCGTACGGATGCCGCGGGACTTTGCTTCGCGCAGCGCAGCAAGGCTGTCGGCCGTCTCGCCACTCTGGCTGATGACGACCACGAGCGTGTCCTCAGTAAGGATCGGATTGCGGTAGCGGAATTCGCTGGCCAGCTCCACGCGTACCGGGATGCGGCAAAGGTCCTCGATGATGTACTGAGCCGCGATGCCGACATGATACGCCGAACCGCAGGCCACAATGCAGATCTCGCGGATTCCGCGGATCTCTTCTTCTGACAGGCCGACCGCGCTCAGATCGATCTTGCCATCATTGATCACAGAGTTCATGGTATCGCGCGTTGCCTTGGGCTGCTCATGGATCTCCTTCATCATGAAGTGCTCAAAGCCGGCCTTTTCCGCCGCTTCCGCATCCCACTTGATCTCCGTCAGCTCTTTCTCGATCTGTTCACCGTCGATATTGAAGAACTGCACATCGCCGCGGCCGAGGCGTGCGATCTCCAGGTTGCCGATATAATAAACATTGCGGGTATATTTGAGGATCGCAGGCACGTCGCTGGCAAGATAGGTCTCGCCGTCATTGATGCCAATGATCATCGGGCTGTCCTTGCGCGCGGCGTAGATCTGTTCGGGCTGGTCATCAAACAGGATGGCCAGCGCATAGCTGCCACGGATACGCGTCATAGCGCGTGACAGTGCCTCGATCGGATTATGGTTGCATTCAAGATAATAGGAATGGATCAGCTTGATCGCGACCTCGGTATCCGTCTGCGATACAAAGGAATAACCCTGCTTCTGCAGCTTCTCTTTCAGTTCCAGATAGTTCTCAATAATACCGTTATGCACGCCGACTACAAGACGGTCGTCACTGCAGTGCGGATGCGCATTCTCGGTGCTCGGCTCACCATGTGTCGCCCAGCGGGTATGTCCGATACCGCAGGCACCGGGCATGGCATGGCCGCCGTCGGTCTTTTCATAAAGCTCGCGCAGTCTGCCCTTCGCCTTGACCACTTCAACAGGTGCCGTACCATTGCGTACTGCAAGGCCTGCGGAATCGTACCCTCGGTATTCCAAACGGCTAAGCCCCTCCAGCAAAATCGGTGCTGCTTGCTGCGCGCCGTTGAAGCCGACAATACCACACATATCCGTTTCCTCCGTTCAACATCAATCAGTTGTAGTCCTACAGTATCCTATTATACTGCATACTGTGTTCAGTATACCCTAAACGCTTTTGAATTTCAACCATTTCTTCATCGTTTCACATATTGTATTTCATGAAAACCTTGCTTTGGCACGCTCAATCGTACCATCAAAAAACAACATCTTCCTATTGACACCCCCCTGCCCGCATGCTATAGTCAAATTGTCATCGAAACGTTTGCGCAATCGATTTTATAGAGGCAGTATGGATAATCATGTATCTATGGCAGACATAGCCGAACAGGCTGGCGTTTCCGTCAGTACTGTTTCGCATGTTCTGAACAAGACCCGTTACGTCAGTCCGGAGATCACCGAGCGCGTTGAGCGCATCATGGCTGAGACCGGGTACCGCCAGAACATG
>JAFZPO010000205.1 GCA_017550305.1 Clostridia bacterium | reverse complement strand
TCCCGATATCAGTCAGGAAACAAAGGCACTGGTCCTCGAAAAAGCGAGAGAAACAGGCTATACACCCAATCTGCTTGCGCGCAATTTGGCCAAGAAAACATCCAATTTCGTGGGTGTAGTGATCAGGGATGTCTCGTCAGTGTATGGAGAAATGTTCAAATCCCTGAATGAAGTCGCCAGAAGGTATGGTCTGCATCTGATCCTATACGATACCAATAATGACCGAACTGTAGAAAAATGGTGCATCAAGAACCTGATCGATTCGATGGCCATGGGAATCATTGTAACACCGGTGAGCGAAGATGTATCAGGAATTCTTCAAATAGCGCGCGGACAAGTACCAGTCGTCTTTCTCGGTGGCAAAGTAACCGATGACTCTCTGAATTATGTATGTTCCGACAACAAAGCAGGGACCGAAATGGCACTCAGTCACCTGATCGGTCTTGGACATGAGCGCATTGCCATGATCTGCGATTATAAAAAGTCCAGTTCCCGCACCACTAAACTTGCTGTATATAAGCGGCTGATGGACCAAATGGAGCAGCCTGCACGGATCTATTATGGCAGCGAAGCAGATGGGGGGATCATGGAATCCGGCTACATACAGGCAAAACGCCTGATTGCATCCGCAGATGATGTGACTGCCGTGTTCTCCGTCCAGGACACCATGGCCATCGGTGCGATCCGGGCATTTACGGAAGCAGGGATCCGTGTCCCTGAACAAATGTCTGTCGTAGGATATGACGGGATCGATGCATCGGCCCTTCCCATGGTGGAACTGACCTCTGTGATGCAACCGCGCATGGAAATGGCGGAAGCGGTGATCGATATTCTGCGCCGCCACGCAGAAGATCCGGGACTTCCGCCAGAGCATGCACTGATCATACCAGAGCTTATGATACGCAAAAGCAGCGCAGCCGTAAGCAAATCATCCGCATACCTTTCCTGCTCACCTCACAGAGCTTTATGATTTTAGACAGGAGAACCTGTTTAAATAATTAACGATCCATATTAAATGGAGGAGGAAATCATCATGAAAAAGGTCCTGGCGTTTCTTGTCGCATTCGTACTGTGCGTTCCCTTCCTCTTTTCTGCCGCTGTGGCAGAAACAGATGTGCAGAAGGCGATCGCCGAAGCCGCATCCATGAGCTGGGATGATCTGCTTACCAAGGCAAAGGAAGAGATCGGTGACAACAAGCTCATGATTTACAGCAACACTTCTCGCGTGAAAGAGGATACCTTTACCGAGAAGACCGGCATCCAGATCGATACCCAAAACCCGAATGACAGCGAGATCTATGAAATGCTCCAGCAGGAAGTCGGCAACAACGTCTACGGCGCTGATGTCGTATTGCTGCAGGACTGCTTCATGCTTACCAACCTCGCCATTGCCGAAGGCTGGCTGGAGAACTATGTACCGGAAGAATACAAAGCCAACATTCTGGAATCTGACCAGAACCCGCTGGTGTGCGTCTACCTGAACCGTCTGTTCTTCTACAACGACGGCGGCAACAAGGAGGCCAAGCAATTCAAGAACGTATGGCAGTTTGCGGATCCCGAGTTCAAGGGGACCGAATTCAAAAACCCGATGGATGAAAAATCCAGCATGAACTTCCTGATCAGCCTGACCAGCGAAAAGTGGCAGACCAAAATGGCGGAAGCCTACAAGAATTACTACGGCAAGGACTGGGAGAGCACCGGTGAATTCCAGAACATTTCTTATGAATGGATCTACAAATTCCTGATGAACTGCACTTTTGTGTCCAAGGACAGCACGATCGCGTCTGATATCGCCGGTGGTGCTGCCGGTTCTTCCGGCCTGTTCGTCTTCTCCAAGCTCCGCTCGGTGGATGCCAGCAATATCTCCATCTGCGCGAAGGACGGTATGGAAGGCTTCGGCGGCTTGCTTTATCCGATCTACAGCATGATCGCCGCCAATGCCAAGTATCCCTATGCTGCCTGCCTGTACATCAACTATCTGCTGTCTACGGAAGGCTATAATAATATTTTCGGCAGCCAGATGGGTACCTATTCTGTAAACAATGCCACCGGCATCAGCGAGAACGCCATTTCCTACGGCGATGAACCACTCAGCTTCTGGCAGGACTGCCTGGTCATCGAAGATGCAGAGCATGTTCAGAACGTATACTTTGAAGCGTTTGATCAGATCTCCCAGTGGTGCGCCAGCAAATAACTGCTGAACAAGCGCGGAGGTCAGGCCGTTCCGACCGTAGGGATCTCGTACCCGTATGGGGACGAAACAAGCGCGGAAAGACGGCTGCCTCCGCGTTTTCTTAAGGGAATTACGAAAGATGATGGTATGAACTATGAAAAAGAACGAGGTAAATGAGAAAAAACGCATTGGCAATCTGCTATATGCCGTAAAAAGCTATTTTTCTGTACAGGCCAATGTGCTGATAGTCATTTTTGCGATCCTCCTTCTTGTGCTGACGGTGTATCCGATGTATTCTGTCATCCGTTCTGCTGTAACGGTCAGCAAAATGGAAGCGATGTGGTATAACACCCTGTACCATATGTCATTGAGTGCCGATGATTTTACGCTGCTGAACTTTAAAGCATT
>JAFZPO010000204.1 GCA_017550305.1 Clostridia bacterium | reverse complement strand
TGTACCGGCTGTTATCCTGTACGATCCGAGCGGGTACCTCGTGCTCGCGAACCGTCAGCACCTGCTTGACAGCAGCTATACCCCGTACGACCTCGTTAAAGTGACCGCAAAGCATATCAGCGGCGATTTCGAACTCCGCCGTGCGTGCCATGAAGCGCTGACTGCCATGTTCAGCGCCGCAAAGGAAGCAGGCTATACGCTGTATGTAAAAAGCGCATACCGCAGCTATGGCACACAGAAAACGATGTATGACAACCGCATTGACAAGAACAAGGGCAAGGATGACGGCTGGGTCAGCTATCCAGGCGCCAGCGACCATCAGACGGGCCTCGGTGTTGACGTGCTCAATTACGCGTGGACGCAGAAGGACGGCATGAACGCAGAGTTCGCGAAGACCGCCGAAGCGAAATGGATGGCCGAACACTGCCATGAATACGGGTTCGTGATCCGCTATCAGTCGGACAAGCAGGCGATCACGGGCATCAATTATGAGCCGTGGCATCTCCGCTATGTCGGGACCGAATGCGCTGCGTATATGAAAGCAAACAATCTCTCGCTCGAAGAGTTCACTGAGGAATGGCAGGCGTATGTCGCTTCCTACAATGCCAAGGGCGGCGATTTTGAAGGCTACTGTAAGTCGATCCTTACGCTGCCCGATCCTGTCGGACTGGATAAATATGACAAATCCGGCGACGAAGAGATGTCCTTCTTCTTTCCCGGGAGTTAAATAACGATGCCTTCCCTGCGTGAAAAACTGAAAGCGATCAAGCCCGTGACATCTTCTACAGCGGCGCGTCCCGTTCCGCAGGACTGTTACGTGCGCGAAACCCGCTTTCCTTTTGATCCGCATCCCGCTCTTCCGGACGGGCTGCTTTCTTTCATGCAGGGCGATGAGGCGATCCCCGAGCACGTTTCCCCCGAGCACATCCTGTTCCTGGATACGGAGACCACAGGTCTTTCCCGCGGCGCGGGCACTGTTGCCTTCCTGGTCGGCGTCGGTATGATCCGCGACAAGGAACTTGTTGTAAAGCAGTACCTGATGCGCGATTATGACGAGGAAGGTTTTGTTTTAAGGCATGTACAGCGCGACCTGGATGACTGCGATGTCCTGGTCACGTATAACGGCCGCGCATTCGATATGCCGCTGCTGGCGTCGAGATTCATCATGCAGCGCATGCATGTCGATACGGATATCCCGCACGCAGACCTGCTGCATACCGCAAGGCGTGTCTGGAAGCTGCGGCTTAAGAACTGCTCGCTCTCATATCTCGAGGAACTGATCTTCCATGATCCCCGTGAAGAGGATATCCCGGGCGCGGAGATCCCGGGCAGGTATTTTGCTTATCTGAAGCATCATGACTTTTCGCTCCTCGAAGACATCCTGCAGCATAATGCCCAGGATATCTACTCCCTCGCGCGCCTGCTCTATACGCTGTCCGACCTGCACCAGGATCCGATGCACGCAGAGCATCTCCAGGATATCTTCAGCCTGGGCCGTATCTTTGACAAGCGCGGGCGTCCCGAGACCGCACGCACCTGCTACAGGGCCGCGGATGCCGGAAGCATGAGCACGATGAGCCGCCTTTTCCTCGCGGCAAACCTGCGCCGTTCCTGCCAGTCGGAAGAGGCCGCAAAGATCTACAGGAAGATGATCGCATGCGGCCAGGGCGGCGCGCAGCCCTACATCGCGCTGTGCAAGATTTTGGAGCATCAGATGAACGATATACCCTCTGCCCTGGATACCGCTAAGCGCGGCCTGATCATGCTTTCGGACGTACCTTCATCCGATCCCGCTGCACAGGCAGCGTTCGATGACCTGACCCACCGCTATGCGCGCCTGATGCGTAAATCCAGGCCGCATGATTGACAAAAAACCCCGTGCAATGTATTCTTTTTCTGTAAAGGAGACGAGGATAACATGTTTGAAGGAATCAAGATCCGCGGCGCATTGCTGAAGCATCAGAAAGGCGAAACAGCTGCCGCCTGCGCAGTATATCAGGAGCTTTATTCCCAGAATTATATCCGCTGCGCGTATATCCTGCCCTGGTCAGTCCTGCTGCTGCGTACCGGCGGCGAAGAGAACTATAAAAAGGTCAAGGAAATGCTCGCAAAGGCCCAGAAGGCTCCTGATATCAACGATCAGAACCGCGCTGAACTGGTCCTTAATTTTGCTATCGCAGAATACAAGCTCGGCAACCTGGACAAAGCGGTAGAGCTTCTTGAGCGCATCCACCAGAAGTCCCCGAACGGCGATACATACGGCGCACTCGGCTGTCTGTATATTGAGCAGGGCTATCTCGAGAAAGCGATGGAGATCAATAACGCAGCGCTGGAGTATGACGATGAGGATCCAATCGCTTTGGACAATATGGGCCAGACTTACTACCGCCTGCTCAATGACGAAGAAAAAGCGCTTCCGTATTTCAAGAAAGCACATGAGATCAAGCCCACCCAGATCGATACTCTCTGGTTCCTTTCCCGGTACGATATCAAGGAAGGCAAGATCAGTGACGCCATCGAAAAGCTGGAGTCTGCTCTCGGCGGGCGCTTCTCTCCCCTGAACACCGTTACAAAGGCTCAGATCGAGGAAGAGCTTGCTTCCCTTAAGAAATAACAGATTTTGCAGATAATCATCTTCCCGGAGGTTAATTTCCTTGCTTGAATGGATGCGGAGCGATCCGATCGCGTTTTTCCGCTTTATGGCATACAGGGCGCCGGCAGTGCTGATCGCCCTGACTCTTCATGAGCTTTCGCACGGTTATGTAGCCTGGCGCTGCGGTGACCCGACTGCGAAGAACGCGGGAAGACTGACCCTGAACCCCTTCAAGCATCTCAGCCTCATCGGTACGCTGATGATGTTCACGGTCGGCATGGGCTGGGCAAAGCCTGTCCCAGTCAATCCGAACAATTACAGGAACGGACGCCGTGATGACCTGTTCGTATCCATTGCGGGCGTGACAATGAACTTCTTACTCTTCCTGCTCGCGACGTTCCTCATGATCATCGTGAACGATTACGTTTGGCAGGACAAACTCTTCGGCATATCCGATTTTACTTCAAGGTACGGCCTGATGTGCTTTGAAGGCGAAAACTTCTGGCAGATCCTGTCAAGCGATCAATACCTGATCACCGAGATCCGGGGCGGTTCCTATTACGGTGTTGAAGTAGCCGAATGGCTGAAGACCGGCTGGCTGATCCATGTACAGCGTTTCCTGTACCAGTTCGCGCTGTGCAATCTCGGTATGTGCATCTTCAACCTGATCCCGTTCCCGCCGCTGGACGGCTTCCATGTCGTCAACGACATCCTGCTCCGCGGGAAGCTCCAGCTGAATGCGCAGACATTCCGGATCGCAATGATCGCGCTGCTCGTCCTCATGAACACGACAGACGTGGTTTCGAACATCATCGGCAAAGTGCAGTACTTTGTCCAGGGCAACATACTCAGCGGCCTTTTGGCTCTGTTTGGACTACAGTAGAGGTGGATTATGGAAATAACCTATCATCTCAGCCAGTTTGACGGCCCGCTGGACATGCTGCTGTACATGCTGGACAAGGCCAAGATCGATATCCGTGATATCTTCATTTCCGAGATCACCGACCAGTATATAGCTGCGGTAGAGAACGCGCCGGAGATCGACATGGACGACGCGAGCGCTTTTATCGCGGTCGCCGCGCGTTTGCTTGAGATCAAGAGTCACAAGCTCCTCCCGCGCCAGGAAGAAGAACCGGAAGAGGATCCCGAGCTCGCCTTCATCCGGCAGCTCGAAGAGTATGCTGCATTCAAACAGATCGCGCAGGACATGCAGTCGTTTGAAAAGGCAGCATCTCTGGTATATAACAAGCTCCCCGAGGAATATCCCCTGCCTCCGCCGACATATGAGATCGAAGGCCTGACGCTTGAAGGGCTCATAGAGGCCTTCGCGCGAGTCACAGCGAGGCTGCAGGAATCGGAAGAAACGGACACGAAAACGCCGCGGCGTATCATCCGTGACGAGCATACCGTTCCCGGATGCATGGCACATATCCTGCGCCGTGTAAGGAAACAGCCTGTGCCTTTCATCTCCCTATTCAGTGAGAACCCTTCCCGCGAAGAAGTCGTTACGCTGTTCCTGGCAATGCTGGAACTTCTGAAGCTCGGAAAGATCACATGCTCACAGCATAAAACATATGGCGACATCATCGTTTCCGCCGCATGACCGCCAAAGGAGAACCTATGACTGAACTCAGCAAAATACTGGAAGCCATCCTGTTCGTATCCGGAGAACCGCTGCAGATCGCTGCACTGGCGTCTGCCCTTGAAGTCACGGAGCAGGAAGTCTCGGAAGCAGCCGATGCGCTTGCAAGCGATTATGATTACCAGCTCCGCGGCATCTGCCTGAAGCGTTTCGGCAACCATATCCAGCTCGCGACCAGGGCGGATTATGCCCCGCAGATCGAAAAGCTCCTCCAGCCCGTACAGAAGCAGTCGCTCTCGCAGGCATCCATGGAGACGCTCGCTGTCGTTGCCTATAAGCAGCCTGTCACAAAGCTCGAGATCGAAAATGTCCGCGGTGTAAAATGCGATTACTCTGTTCAGTCACTGATGAACAAGGGGCTCATAGAGGAAGTTGGGCGCAAGGAAACCATTGGCCGTCCCATCCTTTACGGCACGACAGATACGTTCCTTTCGCATTTCGGGCTCTCTTCACTTGATGATCTCCCGCAGCCGCCTGAGAAGGAGTCTCCTTCAGAGCCGGAGGAAGACCCGCTTATCCCCTGATCATTTTCAAATCTCTTTCAAAACAGCGCTGAGCACGTCTTATGTGCCCAGCGCTGTTATATTCAATATTAGAATTGCTTTACAGGATATATTTCCGGATATCCTGCTCTTCACGGAACGTATGCAGGTGCTCATGTACATACTCTTCCGTGATGTTCAGGTATACGTCAGGCATCTCTTCGCCGCCGGCATTGAATGAGATATCCTCGAGGAGCTCTTCAAACACTGCATGCAGCCTGCGCGCGCCGATGTCCTCACCTGTCTCATTCGCAGAGAATGCGGCTTCTGCGATCGCAGAAAGCGCTTCATCTTCAAATGTGATATGTACCTTATCCGTTTCAAGCAGTGCGGCATACTGTCTGGTCAGCGCGTTGTCCGGCTGCACAAGGATGTTCACGAAATCCTCGCGGGTCAGGCTGCTGAGCATTACACGTACAGGGAAACGTCCCTGCAGTTCGGGGATCAGGTCTTCAACCTTCGCCACATGGAACGCGCCTGCTGCAATAAACAGCATATAGTCTGTTTTTACTGAACCATATTTCGTATTTACGGTACTTCCCTCTACGATCGGAAGGATGTCCCTCTGTACGCCTTCAC
>JAFZPO010000203.1 GCA_017550305.1 Clostridia bacterium | reverse complement strand
TCCCGATATGGCATGCTCCCCTGTCTCCATCGTATCGCATACGCTGTATGAGAACGTCAATCCCTTCTGCCTGGTCGAGCCCGGTATCACCACATATACCGATACTTCCAAGTATGAAGCGGAGAATGACCGCCGCGTAAAGATCACCGGCACGCGGTTTGAGAAGACGCCCTACACCATCAAGCTGGAAGGCGTGCGCTTTGAGGGCTACCGCCGTGTCGCCATGGCCGGCGTGTCTGACCCACTGATCCTGAAGCAGATGGATACCTGGCTCGAGAAAGTCAGGAGCGATGCGAGCGACAAGATCCGCCGCGGCATGGGCCTTGAGATCGGCAGGGACTTCCGCTACCGCACGATCGTTTACGGCAATCCCAACGATCCGGGCACTGAGACCGTGGGCGTACTGTTCGATATCGTGACCAAGCGCGAGGGCGATGCCGACGGCATCATCTCAAACGTCTGGCACACCGCGCTGCATGTACCGATCCCCGACTGGGTCGGCGCACAGAGCCAGACCGCATTCCCCTTCTCCCCGCCTACACTGCAGACCATGAACGGCGGCGCGACCTACAGTTTCTGCCTCAACCATGTCATTGACGTGGATGATCCGCTGGAGACCTGCCGGTTCACCTACTATGATCTGTAAAGGGAGGTGTCCGAGATGAAGAAGCTGCACGAGATCGCAAGCCTGATCCGTTCCAAGAATGCCGGACCCTTCATGGTCACGATGGATATCCTTTTCCCTGACCATGAGACCTATGAGCAGGTGCTGGCCTCCGGCGCGCTCGAGCCCGCCCGCATCGCCGCCCTCTACGGGCGCGATGAATCCGAAGTACAGCGCTATGTACTGCCCCTGGCCAATGCAGTCAAGTTCTCCATGCCACGCAGGGCGCCTTCCGGGGATTTCCTGGATGAGGACCTGTACGGCTGCCAGCAGCATCGCCCGCTGATCCTGCTGGATGTTGATCTGTAAGAAATGCGTAACGCATTTCAATATAAATTGAGGAGGAAACTCAACATGAAGCGTTTCTTTGCAATCCTGATGGCCGCCCTGATGCTGGCCTCCATCGTCGGTGTCGCCGCTGCTGAAGACTGGACCTGGAACCAGCGCGTCGAGATCATGATCCCCGCCGGTGAAGGCGGCGGTCTGGACACCACCCTCCGCACCTTCGGCGAATACCTGAGCGCCGAGCTCGGCACCACCGTTACCATCGTGAACAAGTCCGGTAATGTCGGCATCTCCGGCTACACCTGGAGCTACAACTCCACCAATGACGGCTATGCCTTCCAGTTCACCGCCCCCACCGCCATCATCTCTGATGCGCAGGGCCTGTTCACCGGTTTCAAGCTCATGGACGTTCTGAAGCCCGTTTCCGGCCTGGTCATGGCGGAAGGCATGTTCTTCGGCCGCACCGATGCTCCCTGGGGCAATGACATCAATGAACTGATCAAGTACGCCAAAGAGCATCCCGGCGAGGTCACCGTTGCTGTTGACTCCCCGAAGGGCATCTCCGGCGCCGTCATCGCTGAGTTCGAAAAGAGCGCAGGCGTTGAATTCGACTGGATCACCTCTGACTCTTCCGAAGCCTACATCTCCGTTATCTCCAAGGACATCGACATCTGCATGAACACCTGGAGCGACGCCGGTGCCTATGCCGTGTCCGGTGACCTGTATGCCCTGGTTACCTGCGCCGGCCAGCGCAATGCCGCGTATCCCGATGTTCCCTGCACCGCCGAGATCGGCGTTGAGAGCACCCTGGGCTACTACCGCGTATTCACCGCCCTGGAAGGCACCCCGGATGCCGCTATCGATTCCTTCGCTGCTGCTGTAAAGCGCGCTGTCGAGAATCCCAAGTGGCAGGAGTGGCTCGCCCAGAACGGTATGACCAACGACTATGTGTGGGACAAGGAAGAACTGGCTGCTGTTCTGAAGAACACCTATGATTCCACCGTTGCACTGAACGCTCAGTAATCATACTTCAGGAACCGCCTTCTTCTCAAACACGCCTGAAGAGGGCGGTCCCTCTTTATCCCGATCGAAACGAACGCTGAAAGGGGTGTGCGTTTGTGGCCGAAATCGTATTCAACGGGCTGCTCCTGATTGCCTGTATCGTCATGGCCATTGTCTCCACTACGATCCCGATCGACGGTAAGGATGTGCTCGCACGCTACTGGCCCATGGGCATCATGATCGTGCTGATCGTCCTGCTGGTGATCAAACTTGTTAACCTGATCCGCAAGCTTCCGAAAGGAACGAAATTCAAGTTTGACCTCTCCTTCCTGAAAGAGAAAGGCAACCTCCGTCTGTTCGCGTCCTTTGTGCTGCTGTTCGTATACGCGGCTCTGCTGCCTTACGGCGGATATATTCTGACCACGATCCTGTTCTGCCTCTGCGTGATGTGGCTGCTGGGCGCCCGCAAGCCCGGCAAGATGATCCTGGGCAGCGTGTGCATTACCGTTGCACTGTTCATCGTCTTCTGCTGGGGCCTGCGCGTCAGTCTGCCGCGCGGCTACGGCCCGCTGGAGCAGATCAGCAAGTGGCTTGAATATCTCGTCTGACGGAAGGAGGATATGTTATGAGCCTGTTATGGTTAGGTATACAGACGATCTTCCGTCCTGATGTACTGCTCTGGATCGCCGCCGGCGTCACGATGGGCGTTGTGTTCGGCGCCATGCCCGGCATCAGCGCGACCATGTCCATCGTTCTGTGCATCAGCTTTACGTATTCCATGGATCCCGTGGTCGCCATCGCGTTCCTGGCCGCAGTCTACTGCGCGTCCATTACCGGCGGCAGCATCACCGCGATCATGTTCAAGATCCCGGGCACACCGTCAAGCGCCGCGACAGTGCTGGACGGCTATCCGCTGGTGCAGAAAGGCGAAGCCGGCCGCGCGCTGAGCGTCGCCCTGATCGGTTCCGCCCTGGGCGGTCTGGTCTCCGCCATCATCATGTTCCTGCTCACGCAGCCGCTTATGAGCCTGGCGCTCAAGTTCAACTCGGCTGAGCAGTTCATGGTCTGCTTCCTGGGCCTGAGCCTGCTGACGTTCATCGACAGCAAGAACAAGGTCAACACCTTCATCTCCGGCCTCATCGGCCTGTTCCTGGGCACGGTCGGTATGGACCGCTTCTCTTCCGTACCGCGCTTCACCTTCGGCAACTCCAACCTGCTGGACGGCATTACCGAGCTGCCCTTCATGCTTGGTATGTTCGCTATTGCCGAGATCCTGTCCAACATCCATACGTATGTGGACTTCTCCGCTTACAGCAAGGAGAATCAGGCAAAACTGACCAAGCTGGCCTCCTTCAAGGAACTGTGGAGCCTCAAGTGGACCGCCCTGCGCTCCGGTGTCCTCGGCACGTTCGTCGGTATCGTACCCGGCGCCGGTGCCACCATCGCCAGCTGGCTGTCCTACTCCATTGAGTCCAAGATGAGCAAGACGCCCGAACTAATGGGCCATGGTGATACGCATGGTATCGCCGCTTCCGAGGTTGCCAACAATGCCGCGACCGGCGGTGCCATGGTGCCGCTGCTGGCCATGGGTATCCCGGGCAGCAATGCTGCTGCCATGATGATGACCGCGCTGTCCATTCACGGCGTCATGATGGGCCCGATGCTGCTCAAGGCACAGCCTGAGTACCTGTCGGCCACCTTCACCTCGATGATCCTCGCGAACATCCTGATGATCTTCATCTCCCTGCTCGTCGCGCGCGTTTTCGCGCAGGTCCTGCGTGTCCCGTACTACATCCTGGGCACCCTGATCACGATGCTGGCCGTCACCGGATGCTATGCCTACCAGGCGCGTCCCTTCGATATCATCATCATGATCGTCGGCGGTATCTTCGGCTATTACTTCAAGAAGTATAAGTTCAACAGTACGGCGCTGATCCTCGGCCTCGTTCTGGGCAGTGATACCGAATACTATCTCCGCCGCGGCCTGAAGATGAAGAAGTATGACTTCTTCCGCTTCTTCGAGCGCCCGATCTTCGCCGTGCTGTTCGGTGTCTTCGCCGTGCTGGTGATCTACACCTTTGTCCGCTACTTCATCGATAAAGCCAAGGCGAACAAGCAGCAGGCAGTCACCAAATAATAACTCTTTGGAGGATACATAATGGAAATCAAGCATTCATCCGTGGCCGGTACGCTTGAGTCTAGCGATGTGCTGGTCAGTATCGAACCCGGCGAGAACGGCATCGGCCTGGATATCTCCAGTTCCGTGCTCAACCAGTTCGGCCGCCAGATCCGCGCGACCGTCCTGGAAACGCTGGAGCGCCTGGATGTTCAGCAGGCTCAGGTCAAGATCGTCGACAAGGGCGCTCTTGACTGCACGATCAAGGCACGCGTGGAATGCGCCGTGTTCCGTGCCGCTGATGCCAGCGAAAAGGACATCCCGTGGAAGGGGGCGGTCAGATGAGCAAGCCCGAAAAGTTCCGTCTCAGAAGAACCATGATGTTCGGCAGCGCTCAGAAGCCGAGCCTGGTCAAGGACGCTTATATCTATAAGCCCGACAGCCTGATCATCGACCTGGAAGACGCTGTCGCCGAGAATCAGAAGGATTCCGCCCGCTTCTCACTTTACCACATCCTGCAGACCGTGGATTTCCGCGGCACTGAGCGTCTCGTGCGCATCAATGCCCTGGATACGCCGCACTGGCAGGAAGACGTCCGCGTCTGCGTCGCAGGCGGAGCGGATGGTATCCGCATCGCGAAGTGCGAGTCCTCGGCGGACGTGAATACCGTCGAGGAGGCCGTGCTGGCCGCCGAGCGCGAGTTCGGCGTCGAGGAAGGCTCCACCCTGCTGATGGCCGCCCTCGAGAGTCCCTACGGCGTCCTG
>JAFZPO010000202.1 GCA_017550305.1 Clostridia bacterium | reverse complement strand
GTCCTGCGCCGTAAAAGAATGCCACCACCAGTCATAACCGTGGTGCGCCAACGGTCCGTGAAGCATGCACGCATCGCGCGTGATATCATGATGATTGAACATTAAAAAAACCTCTTCTTTGAAAAAACTATGCGGACGCCGTATGGGCCAGCCATTCTTTTTTCAGGATGGCATACTGAATCGTGTTCTCGTAGTGAGGAGTTCCATCGGGATTCTTTATGAAGGAAACGTATTCAATGAACAAGCCTTCCCTGCGCATACCGAGCTTCTCACACAGATGCTGGCTGCGGAGGTTGTTGTCTTCCGTATAGGCATAGATACGTCTTGCGCCTTTCTGACGAAACAGGTAATCAAAAAAAGCACATGCTGCTTCGTATGCATAACCTTTGCCCTGATACTCTGCATTCAGCATCCAGCAGGGACTGAAGGTATCACACGGGGAATCTTTTCCGCCATCCGGCTCGCTTGACTCGGGAAAAGCTTCGATCTCGCCGATGACTTTTCCCGTGGTTTTGAGTGTGACAGCGAAACAGCATTCCGCTTTTTCGATCCGTTCTTTGATTCCAGCCTGCGCTTCATCAGGGGAGTTCAGTTTCATGTTCGCGAAGCAGTTGACGGCAGGCTCCCGCAGGTATTCATATAGATCGGCTTCATCACCCTCCTGAAACGGACGGAGAATCAGCCTTTCTGTTTCAATTATCATACGTTCAATCTCCTTTTCCGAGAGATGCAAGGAATTGCAATAAAAAGAACTGCCGGATCCAAATGCCCCGCAATCCCTTCAGCCGCTCCTGCATGCCTATTATATCAGAACGGATAGGAAAGGGAAAGCATTATAAGAAGACCGCGGTCCGGATTGGATCGCGGTCAATGGTTATGTGCTTCTGCTTTAGTCCTTGATCTGAAGATCGCTTAGCAGGTCGCTGATGCGTGAAAGATGATATCTGGCTCTTTCGTCATCTTTCGCGTCTCCGATGGCTGCACAGTCGAACCCGCCTGCGACAGCCGCTTCAACGCCTGCATGCGCGTCTTCGACGACGATGCATTGATCCGGCGCAAGGGAGATCATACCGGCAGCTTTCAGGAACACTTCCGGGTGCGGCTTGGAGTGCGTGATGCAGTTCCCGTCAGCAACGGCATCAAAGAAATTGCTGAGTCCGATACGCTCCAGGATAAAACGAGTATTCTTGCTCGATGACCCTATAGCCAGTTTCAGACCGGCCTCCCGCAGTACGTTCAGCGTATCCCTGATGTCATCCGAAAGGTCAGCAGGGGACATGCGGCCCAGCAGTTCCCGGTACATCGTGTTCTTCTCTTCCGCGAATGCAGCCTTTTCAGCATCACTGTAAGCTTTATCCGACTTTTCCAGGATGATCTCAAGGCTTGCCATGCGGCTCACGCCGCGCAGCAGGTTGTTGCGTTCGCGGTCAAAGGGGATACCGAGTCGGTCAGCCAGTGCCTTCCAGGCGAGGTAATGGTATTCATCGGTAGAGCAGATGACCCCGTCTAGATCAAAGATGATTCCTTTATACTGCATCTGTCTGTCCTCAGTAGACGCAGATCTCGGCTGCCTGCGCGCCGCCGGTCCTGGAAGCGCTGTTCTTGTAGAAGATGACCTTTACGAACGAGGCTTCGACGGGATCGAAATCGATGCGGATACGGTTGCCGGTTTCGGAATCGAACTGGTAGTTCGCCTTTGCGGCGACTTCGGTGTACGTCTCACCGTCAGCGCTGACCTCGACCGAGATCTCCTGGATGCGGGGTTCCCAGATGGAGGAAGTATTGAGGCATACCGCTACTGTGGAGATGGTATAGACTGCCTGCAGATCGATGCTCATCTCAGCCGGCCAGCCTTTGCTTTCCCAGTAGGTATTAGTGCTGCCGTCGTTGACGTTCGTTTCGACATACACATCGGTGAACTCGCCGGATGTGACGGGCTTGTTCAGCGCATAGTTTTCCGTTTCGGGAAGCGGGATATAGTTGTCGGCGGGATCGACGAAGCAGGGCGGACGCTGGGCTTCGGTCTGCTCCGGAGCGCGGACGATGGTGACGATGGTCTCGATCTCTGTATCCTCTGCGAATGCGGGCAGTACCGCAGTCAGCAGCAGGGCGATCAGCACGATACTCAGAATGCGTTTCATGTCTATGCTCCTTTCTCAGCGGACCGTGATGTCTTCGCAGTATTCGTCGATGGAGAGCTTCATTTCCTTGAGCGTGGTCTTCTGCTGACCGAGGATGACGATGTTCTGCAGTGTTACGTTGGTGATGCGGTGATCCTCATCCAGGCCTGTCATGCGGGAACGCGGGACCTTGCCTTCGGGCGTGCTCAGGACGGTTAGACCGTCGATCAGCACGTTGTCGATGGAACCGAACTCATCGCGCACAGTGCTCCACTGGGAGTTGTCCAGGTTCATCTCGATCAGCTCGTTGTTGATGCCATTGTCGCCCTGCATGTAGGCATGCTCGACCACGATGTTGCGGTAGGTGATGTCATGCACAAAGGCGTCATCGCTGTTGTGGATGCTGATGACCGGCTTATGCCAGTTGTACAGCACCGTGATGTCCTCAAAGAGCACGTCACTGATCTCGGGATCCAGCGTCAGGCCCTTGTCGGTCTCGTAGCCGATCTCCATGGACTGGGCCAGGTCGGTCCAAATCTGGATGTTCTTAAAGGTAATGCCCTTGGTGGAACCGGAGTAGTTCTTCAGTACCAGGCTGTCGTCCCAGGTGCGGGCGAAGGAGTTCGTCACGATGTGGTTCGTGCAGGACTGGAAGGTGAAGCCATCGCCGTTCTGGCGGCCGGAGATGATCTTGACGTTGTCGATGGTCACATTCTTGGAGGAATAGGAATTGAAGTTCCAGCAGTTCGAATTGACGATGATGATTCCGTCAACCGAAATGTCCTTGGAATGGTTCAGGTCGACCGGCACACGCGAAGTGGACTGGACCCAGGACGGATAATCGCTGCCGTCGATCATGCCGCGGCCGCAGATGCGCACATTGGCGGCATTGGCGACCGAGATGATGGAATGCAGTACGGCACCGCCGGAAAGATACAGGGTCTGGCCGTCCTTCAGGGAAATGGAGTCAATGGTCCATTCGCCGGGGCCGATATAGAACACATTCGGATCGTCCTTGTCGGGGATATCCGTCTCGAGCGGGTTCGCGAAGATGTGGACAGCCTGGTTCACACTGTCATTGAATACGACCGTATACTGGCC
>JAFZPO010000201.1 GCA_017550305.1 Clostridia bacterium | reverse complement strand
GAAGCTTCCCTGCTGGCTGAAGCCAATGAAAAACTCTGCACTATGGCAAGAGAGCAGACAACTGCTACTCTTAACAAGATAGTGATGGATGCCAGTACACACATGAAGAACGGCTACAACCGCGCTGACAACTGACGCAAAAAATCGCACGGGGGATATGGGCTCTCCGTGCGGGAAAATGATACAGAACGCTCCGGGCAGACAAAAAGCCCGGAGCGTTCTGTATCATCAAGCATGGATGCAAGGTTCTGCTGAAATCACTGATAATACCCCCAAAGCGGCTTACAATCCTGCTATGACATTCAACCAGAAATAGAAAATCCTCAATTTTCTCGTTATTTACGAATTTTTCAATCCGCATTATGATATTATCGCAGGCTGCAGAAAAACTATGATGAAAAAGGGAGTTAACTATGGACACATTAAAGATTGGACGATATATCCAGCAGTTGCGTAAGACTGCAGGCATGACGCAGAAAGACCTGGCAGAGAAATTGGACATATCTTTTCAGGCAGTCTCTAAATGGGAAAACGGTGATGCACTTCCCGATACCGGTATTCTTCTTGATCTGTGTGATGTGCTGAATACAACAGCAGATAAACTGCTTAACGGGGGCAGTCTTGCAGCGACAGAACGCAAGCTGATGCGGCTTGAGGACGTAATAACGGGGTTTAAGTATATCGAAAATGTTGGGAAGCTCTTCGGTGAAGACTGCACTGTTTTCGTAGGAATGATCGAGGGTATCAACGAAAAAATGAATATAGACCTGATGACTTACCTGAAAGATCCAGTGACTCGGGAAGTAATGTACGCAGAAGTGTTGATCCAGGGAATCCTTTCCGGACGGACTGTGGATATGGATGAGATCGAGGATAACTTCCAAAACAAAGCGATGATCAAGACGATCAGACGTTATGCTGCTAAAACGAACGGAACTTCCGACACGTCTGAATAAAATATTCCAGGAATAACTCCTCACATAAACCTGACTGGTGCGTGAGGAGTTCTTTTCTTTTTTAGTCAACGGAGCCGTTGCCACAAGCAACGCATATTAACATCAGCATGAATACAGGCAATAATAACGGACAGAAGCGATTTCCTGAAAGATGTGCAATTTGTGCCGTTGACCAGGGTATTAATCCAGCTCAGTCGTATAAAGCAAACCAAGATCCCAAAAGAGACTGGAAAGCAGGTATTTATTGCGGTTGTCGCGTGAACCGACAAGAGCATCCTGAACATCTCGATGGTTAAACCCCAGTTCCCCGGGGGTCATAGGCATTCCTGTATGCTGCATCAGTGCTTCCAGTTCCTGTAAGGACGGAAGCTCCTCATCCATGATGCGCAGAATGTCCTGCCAGTGTGCAAGAATGATATCCAGACGATGCTTATGTGTCACAGGATCATTCTTGTGATACTGCACATGCTCTTTTTCGATCACCTCGTCAGCAGCAGGACCGTATATGCGGCGGATCATACACTGCCACTGCGTGTCATCGAAAGAGGCGATAAAGGCCTTTGCTTTTTCCCGTGAAGGCGTAGTGTGGCGCAGGATGTCGTACATCCTCAGTGTGAGCAGAGTACCTACACCTACATGGATACCGTGCAGATCACAAGGAAGGCCGCGGTTCAGGTCAAACATATCCCACATATGGCTGAAGAAATGTTCCTGGCCGGCGGCGGGACGCGGGACACCCGCGAAGGACATGCCGATGCCCGCAACGATCAGTCCTTCAGTGACAGCCTGGACCGCCTGCGGATCGCGCCGGCTCAGGCCGGCGGCGTTTTCGGATACTTTTTGTACGGCTGCCCGGATCATGGCGGCAATATTCTCACAATAGTATTCGCCTGTGACCAGATGCGAGATGCGCCATTCGCAAATGGCGGAGTACTTGGCGATCATATCACCCAGACCGGCTTGAAGCATCCGCAGAGGCGCATTTTTCATGATATCAATGTCGCAGATGATGGCATCCGGATAGTCGGTATCAACGCTCATCTTCATGTGATCATGGATCATTGCAGCCGTATTGCTCGCATAGCCATCCATGGAAGGAGCAGTCCCAATGATCATTTGCTTGACTCCGGCACAGTGGCGGAGGACTTTGCAGCAGTCGTTGATGACGCCGGAGCCGATGCCTATCACGCAGTCACAATTGGAATCCCATGCCAGGATCAGGCTGCCTGTCGCATACTCGTCCGGTTCAAGCCGCTGCTGGCGGAAGCAATAAAGGGTGTAAGATATCCCGGTATCTTCAAGTACGGGCCGAACAAGATCCCATGCGGCGGCTTTGGTGTTGACATCGCATACGATGAAAGGGCGGGAACAGCCCATTGCCTGAAGTGCATCGGGAATATTCCGTACAGCGCCGGCGCCTACACGCAGGTAATCCATCGGCATGGCATGACGGCGACCGCATGCGCAGGCTAATCCTTCAGGACATGTCAGCTCACTGAGCGAGGCATGGGAGAGTTCGATCATAAAAATATCCTCCGGTCGTTAATCTGCGATGATTATATCAGATGCTATGTGGCTTGTCACGAAAGAACGGATAGGACCTGTGCTTTTCAATTGACTGGGAAGCGGAATTGTGATAGCTTGAAACAAGAACGAACCCGTCCTGTGCGGACGGCAGGGAGGATGCTGAAAATGAAGAAGCAGCTGGTATTCATCATGACAGATACGCAGCGTTTTGATATGTGCTCCTGTTATGGAAAGAACAAAGGCCTGAAAACGCCCAATATTGATGCGCTTGCTGCAAGCGGTGTGCGCTATGAACGCGCTTATACTACCCAGCCTGTATGCGGGCCGGCGCGCTCGGGACTTTTCACGGGCACATACCCGGCCTGGAACGGAAGCTGGGCGAACGGCATGGCACTTGGCGATAATGTCAAGACCATAGGCCAACGGCTGCGCGATAACGGATACCATTGCGCTTATATCGGCAAGTGGCATCTGGACGGTACCGATTATTTCGGGAACGGTTTCTGCCCGGACGGCTGGGATGAGGAATACTGGTATGACATGCGGCGTTATCTGGAAGAAATGAGCGAGGACGAGCGCATCATGAGCCGTGCAGCAAAGTCCATGACACTGACCACGATCCCGGAAGAATTCACGTATGGCCATAAGGTGATGAAGCGTGCTCTGGACTTCATGGAACGGTATAAGGATGAAGACTATCTGCTCGTGGTCTCTTTTGATGAACCGCATGCGCCTTTCCTGTGCCCGCCTCCGTTTGACACCATGTACAAAGACTTTGAATTCCCGAAGGATCCCGCTGTGTATGATACACTGGGCGGGAAGCCGGGGTATCAGAAGGTATGGGCTGCGCAGAAGGGCCCGCAGATGGACCGCGATGCGGTCAGGATCCGGGAACAGTTCTACTTTGGCTGCAATGCTTATGTGGATACACTGATCGGCCGTGTGGCAGAAGCCGCTCCCGAGAACGCAATGCTCATGTATACAAGCGATCATGGCGACCTGCTGCAGAGCCACTGCCTGTTTGCCAAGGGTCCGGCATGCTATGATGCCGTGGCACGGATTCCGTTCATTATCCGGAACCCGCAGGGGATAAAGGGCGGGGTATATGACAGGGGACCGGTATCGCATATCAGCATATGCCCGACGATCATGGAATACTTTGGCCTGCCCATTCCAAAGGTGCTCCAGGGCGAGAGCATTCTCAATACTACACTGGATGCCAATGCGTCAGCTCCGCAGTATGCATTCTATGAGTTTACCCGCTTTGAGCAGGATCACGATTTTTACGGCGGCTTCCAGCCGATGCGTGTGTGTACTGATGAACGCTATAAGCTTGCCATTAACCTTATGAGCGAAGATGAGTTTTATGACCTGGAGCAGGACCCGTACGAGTGCTGCAACCTGATTCATGATCCGGCTTATGCTAAGGAGCGTGACCGCCTGCACGATGCGCTGATCGAGCGCATGTATGTGCACCGTGATCCCTTCCGCGGCTGGTACTGGGTGAACCGTCCGTGGCGGACAGGCGTACCGGAGCCCTCATGGTTCGACCGCGGCTGGACGCGCCAGCGCGAGAACGAGGAATATGAACCCCGGCAGCTGGATTTCGTCAACGGTATCGAAATGGTACACGCACAGCGCTTCAAGGTGAATAACGGGAATTTCACCTATGGCAGCCTGCAGGAGATGATAGACTTCCTGCGTGACTATGACAGGAAATGAGCTGCAATGCAGTATAATATATCGCCGCGCGCCATCATACGGCGGGCGGCGATTGGTTTCTGGGCCTATGTTATTCGCTGATGTCGATTGATCCCGTCCGGCTCAGAACGGTACCGTCTGAAGCGACCTGTGCCACGCTGACTGTTTCTACGCCTTCCACACGGCTGATGAGTCCGTACATTGCCACCAGCGTACCGCTGTCAACGAATACGGTATCCAGTTCACGGTCATTGGCACATACGACACTGGAACGTGTAAAGTTTTCACCCCGCGCGATGATAGCCTTACCGTCGTCTGTCACGCTGCTCAGGATGATGTCGTGAATACCCATGGTCATTTCGGTCGGTGTGTAAGGAGACTCACCGTTGTACAGATACTTGTCACCATAGAGCATGTCATATTCAAGCTGGTGCAGAGCCTCAAGATAGTCTTCATCCTGAGCATGCTGCTGATGAAAGCGCGTCAGTATTCCGCTGCTTATACCGCAGCGTCCCAGTGTATAGGAGGCCAGCTGATAAGCGGTAATG
>JAFZPO010000200.1 GCA_017550305.1 Clostridia bacterium | reverse complement strand
GACCTGGGCGGGGGAAGGCGGCGGCGTACTGCTGAACCAGTGCCCGCATCAGCTCGACCTGCTGCAGTGGCTGTGCGGGCTCCCGTGCCGCGTGCATGCGTTCACGCATGAAGGGAAATGGCATGACATCGAGGTCGAAGACGATGTGACGGCATACCTGGAATATCCTAACGGCGCGACGGGCGTGTTCGTGACCACCACAGCGGATGCGCCGGGTACGAACCGCCTGGAGATCACCGGAACGCGCGGGAGGCTGATCTGTGAGGGTTCCAGTCTCGTTTTTGACCGCCTGGAAGAGGACGAGCGCGAATGGTGCGCGACGTGCCCGGAAGCGTTCAAACGGCCGCCCTGCGAGCATATCGAGGTCGAGACAGATGGAAAGAATGAGCAGCATGTCGCAGTGCTGAACGCCTTTGCGGCGCATATCGCGAGAGGCGAACCGCTGGTCGCGGACGGACGCGAGGGCATTAACGGGCTTATGCTTTCGAATGCGATCCATCTGTCGGGATGGACGGGCGAAACGGTTCCGATTCCGTTTGATGAGCATAGGTTCCTCAGCCTGCTCCGCGAGCGCAGCGCGGCTTCGCGGCATAAGGAAGAGACGGACATCCTGATCGATCCGTCCGGGGATTACGGCAGCGTGCCGACACTGTAAGGGGGATATGAACGTATGATGAAGGCCGGGGCACAGCTGTATACGCTGCGGGAATATTGCAAAACGCTCGAGGATTTCGCGCTGACGCTAAGACGCGTCGCGGATATGGGTTATAGTATCGTGCAGGTATCCGGTTCCTGCGCGTTTGAGGCAGAGTGGCTCAGAGACGAGCTTGACAGGAACGGCCTTCAGTGCGTGCTGACGCACACGCCGGCGCCGCGCATTCTGGGCGAGACGGAAAAGGTCTGCGCTGAGCATAAGGTCTTCGGCTGCAAATACATCGGCCTTGGCAAGCATAATTTCGAGCCGGAGAAGGGCAGCGAAGGCTACCGGTATTTCCTGTCGGAGTATGGGAGCGCAGCAAAGACCATGCATGAAAACGGGCAGTACTTCATGTACCACAACCATGACGGCGAGTTCGCAAAGCTGGACGGCAGGCTGATCATCGAGCGTCTCGTGGAGGACATCGCACCTGACCTTATGGGCTTTACGCTCGACACATACTGGGTGCAGGCCGGCGGCGGGGATCCGGCGCAGTGGCTCGAGAAGCTCTCCGGACGCATCCCGTGCATCCATCTCAAGGATTACGGTTACGGACGCACCATGCTGCCGGTCGGCGAAGGGAACCTGAACTGGGACCAGATCTTTGAGAAGGCCGAAAGCGGCGGCACGGAATACATGCTCGTCGAGCAGGACCACTGCAACGGCGAAGACCCGTTCAACTGCCTGGAGCGGAGCCTCGGGTATCTCAAAGCCTGCGGTTTCGAGAGCTGAATAGCATAAATGACTGCAAATAAAAACTGCCGCGGATCAGCTTGATCTGCGGCAGCACTGTTTGTATAGATTACAGCAGGATGATCCCGGAGTCCTTGCAGATGCGGCGGGTCACGTCATCCCAGAACGAGGACTGGACTTCGCCGATATGCGCCTTGCCCAGCAGCAGCATGCACATGCGGCTCTGGCCGATACCGCCGCCCATGGTATAGGGCAGCTCACCGTTCAGCAGCGCGCGGTGGAAGGGCAGTTCAGCACGCTCTTCGCAGCCTGCGGCAGCCAGCTGGCGGCGCAGGGATTCGGGGGAGACGCGCACGCCCATGGAGGAGAGCTCGAACGCACAGTCGAGGAGCTCGTTATAGAACATGATATCGCCGTTCAGCTCCCAGTCGTCATAGTCGGGAGCGCGGCCGTCATGGCGCTGTCCGCTCCTGAGCGTCTTGCCGATCTGCAGGATGCCGGTCGTATGATGCTCGCGCAGGTATGCGTTCTCACGCTGCTTGGGCGTGAGGTCGGGATAGAGGTCCTCAAGCTCCTGTGTGGTCACAAAGCTGATCTCACGGCACAGCGTGACGGGCAGCTGCGGATACTTCCATTTGAGAAAGTCGAGCGTGCAGCATACAGCGGTCACAATGCGCTGCATGGCATCCTTCAGGGTATCCAGCGTGCGTTCGCTCTCGTCAATGACCTTTTCCCAGTCCCACTGGTCGACATACACGGAATGCAGGTTATCCAGGTCCTCGTCACGGCGGATGGCGTTCATGTCCGTATACAGGCCTTCGCCCATCGGGAACCCGTAATCATGCAGTGCCTGGCGCTTCCATTTTGCCAGGGAATGCACGACCTGCGCCTTGGTCCCCGTCTCGCGCACGGTAAACGCGACCGGGCGCTCGATACCGTTCAGATCGTCGTTCAGACCGCTTGCGCCTTCCACGAACAGCGGCGCGGAAACGCGCTTCAGGTTCAGTGCGTTGCACAGGTATCCCTGGAACGTGGTCTTGATCAGATCGATGGCTTCCTGTGTTTCATACAGGGACAGGGAGGAACGGTAACCCGCGGGAACAATGACGTGGCTCATGAGGAGATCCGCCTTTCTGAGAATATGTCAGTATCGTAGTGCCGCACGGGCTGATTGTCAAGCACCGAGCGGGATTTTTTCTGTATTAAGAAGCCCGCATCGCTCGGATGCGGGCATAGGATTCAGCTTTCCACGACGGTCTGGCGTTTGCGGATGTCGATACCCATCTCATCGGCGGTCTCGACCAGGATATCCAGTGCCTGGATGATCTGCTCGGGCTTATGCTCGCTGATCACGCAGAAGCGCAGCCTGGCGCTGTTGCGCGGTACGGCGGGATAGACTGCCGGGGGTACGAACACGCCTTTGCGGCCCAGCGCGACGGAGAGATCGAAGGCGTCGGCATCATTGCCGATCAGGATGGTGATGATCGCGGTATCGCCGGCCAGGCAGGTATCGAGCTGGCGCTTGTGCGCTTCCTCGACGAAGACCTTGATATTGCGCTGCATACGCTCCATGATCGTGGGATCGGTCTGCAGCAGTTCCACGGCCTTGAGCGTCGCACCGGCAAGCGCGGGCGAGAGGCCGACCGAGAACACGAAGCCGGGCAGATTATAGCGCAGGTATTCGCAGAGGGCCTTACTGCCGGCGAGGTATCCGCCGCAGGTGCCCAGGCCTTTGCTGAGCGTGCCCATCTTGATATCGATATCCGTCGGCTCGAGCCCGTAGAACTCGTCCACGCCCGCACCGGTCTTGCCGAGCACGCCGGCAGAGTGCGCTTC
>JAFZPO010000199.1 GCA_017550305.1 Clostridia bacterium | reverse complement strand
TCATCCAGCAACCCGTGCGGCGCGTGCATGTCCACGCACCAGCCGCCGTAGCAGATGGCGTCATCGAAGATCCTGTGTCCCAGCACATCGTTCTCGTTGATCAGATAATCACCGACCATGCGGCGGCTCTCACGCATGCCGGGCAGCGCGCCGACCCATTCGAGCTCCAGATTCTCGGCATGATGGTTATGCACATGCTCGTCATTGTTCTTGATATGGTCCCAGATGCCGTACGCATAGGCCATGAGGTCGTCACGGATGGTCTCAAACTCGGGAATGATATCCTTGCCCGTGCCCATCAGCTCGCACCACCAGTAGCCATAGTCACTGGCCGCACTGCTGGTCATGGACGTGCGCTTGTACTCTTCGGGGTTTGGGGAATCGCTCACGTCGATATGGTCGCGCATCTCCGCGCAGTGGATGCGCTTGGCCAGCTGCTTCTCGGTCAGATGCTTCGCGAACGCAGGCGTCTGGAAATGCACCGGATGCCCCAGGTTGACCGCCTTCATCATGATCGTATTGCCCATGCGGTCATTGTTCGCCTCTTCAGGCGCATGCGGCTCATTGAACTCGCTCTTGGGCTCGCTGCCGATTCGGTACTCCGCACCCGCGTAATAGCCCAGCGTGCCATTGCCGGTCGCGTCCACGAACAGCGGCGCGCTCAGGCGCAGGCGCATCTCGGTCGTCTCCTGAACGCAGTCGATCGCCGTGATGCGGTCGCCTTCCATCTCGCAGTCGTACATGACGGTGTTGTGATACACGGTCAGGTTCTCCTGCTTGCTTGCCGCCTCAAAGAGGATCATGTCCCAGATGGAATAGTTAAAGCTCTCATTGCGGCTCTTGTTTTCGAGCATCAGCTCATACAGGATGCCGCCCTCGGCATAATCCGCCTGCTTCATGCCCTGATCCGCACCGGAAATATGGATGCGGATCTCACTGCTGGCATTGCCGCCGAGCACCGGCCGGCTGTTGACGAGCGCGGTCTTCACGCCGTGACGGGCACTGGCCAGCGCGGCGCACAGGCCGCTCATGCCGCCGCCGACAACGATCAGTTCATATTGCGCTTCCTGAAAACGTTCCGCCTGTCTTCTCATTTTTGCCTCCGATCATCAGCGATACAGTGAAAGCAGGTATTCACCCACCTGATAGCAGTAGCGTGCGGAAAGATCCTTGAGCTCATCCGGCATGGAGGCGCCGCAGATCCCGATCTCGTAGATCAGGTCGGCATTGCATCCGCTGGCGTACAGCGCATGCATGACATCCTCCCACTTGATGTTGCCCAGGAACGGCATGACATGCAGGTCCTGCTGCCCGCGGTTATCATCTATATGCAGGGCTTTGATGCGGTTGCCCAGCTTCATGATGGACGGGACCTGGTCCTCGCTCTGGCGGTTCGCATGCCCGACGTCCCAGCAGATGCCGACCAGCGGTGAATCGCAGGCATCCATCAGGGCCATCAGCTCGCCCGGCGTGACGCCGAAACGGCGGCGCTGCGGACCGTCGCACATGTTCTCAAACGCGAGGCCTACGTTCAGCTTATGCGCAAGCTCGATCTCCTTATCGAACACGCGCAGGTTCTCGCGGACGTTTTCCTCGAGATCGAAAGAGCTGACATTCGGCGCGGTGACCGGATGCATGACCGCCCACCTGACGCCCAGCATGGCGCTGATCTCGATGGCGCGCAGCAGCATCTTCCTGAAATGCTCGCGGCCTTCCTCGGTCGACAGGTCATCCAGGGATCCCCGGTACGGCGGATGGGACTGCACGAATTCGACGCCCAGCTTCTCCGCCTCATTGCGGATCTCATCCACGCGTTCTTTCCAGTCGTCCCCGTCCAGGTTCGTCTGATGGCGTGACAAAGCGCAAAGATTGCAGTCCAGAATCCGGAAGCCCGCATTATAGCAGCGGCGGACAGATTCCAGATACCCGATTTTTTCAGTCGTACCACGGCGATCGCGGAACAGCGATGTCATAGTGCCAAGCCGCATATATTTTTCACCTCGGATCGGTTTTTATCGCGTGTATTGTACCATGAACGCAAAGAAAGTGTCAACGCGAACAGGGCCTTATAAAGCCGGATTTCAAGCGCTTTTGCATAATAAAACCCCTGAACGGTCTCCCGTTCAGGGTGTAAGCAGATCGTGTTATATCAGTTGACATGGACTCCGGTCATCTGGTACCACGCGTCACGCAGGGTCTCCTGATTGCGTACGCCATAGTTCGGGTCATTTGCCTGCGCTTCCGACATATCGCGCAGGAAGTGCACGCAGTTCTGTCCGCCGAAGCCGTTGTTCATGATCGTGTTCGTGCCGTGCGGATAATCATGCATGGTCGCCAGCGACCAGCGCCCGTCCGGCAGCAGGACATATACCGGGTGGATATCCCAGCTCGTGCCGCCGAAGGCCTTCTTCTGGATCAACGTATCCTCAAGCGTCGTCGGCTGCACATCCAGGTGCCTGCCGCGGGAGAGGATCGAAAGGCTCCAGCTCAGGCCGCTCTCCGGATCATATACCTTCACGGCGGAAGCGCCGCTCAGCAGCCCCTTGACCTCGTTCGCCCAGTGCAGGAGCAGAACGTTCTGAGGTTCCGCAGTACCTGTTCCCGCGTTGTCGGGCAGGTAATAGCGGGAAGCCCAGGCCACATCATGTGCGGAGCCGGAGTACAGGCGTGCCTGCGTCGCGGAATCGAGCACGCCGCTGGCCGTAATACCGTTGCGCAGCTGGAAGGCCACGATCGCGTCATGCGTGCGTGCTTCGAACGCACCCGTCAGCGGTACATTGTAGTTCAGTGCGCGCAGCGCTTTCTGCGCACGCAGTACGGCAGCCGTCTTTTCAGTGCTCGTGTTCCCATCATAGTCCATCCACCAGCTGCTGTATGTCTCGGAAGAAGTGCTGTATTCCATCGCACCGTCAGAGAACAGCAGGGAGTAGGTATTCGGACCGCACTTGCCGTCCACGGTCAGCCCGTGCTGACGCTGGAAAGCCTTGACCGCCGCGATCGTCGCGGCATCATATGTTCCGGTGGCCGAGGTCAGGTATCCCAGGCCGACCAGGCGGTTCTGCACCAGGATCACGTCATCGCCGGTCTCATCGCCGCGCAGCGTGCGCGTCAGGATCGACGTGTCATACGACGTGCTTCCGCTGCTGCCGCTCGGGCCTGCGATGACCAGGTACTGCTTCATGACCCAGCCCTCGATGTCGCCGTAATAGACAGCGCACCATTCGCCCTCGATCGCGCGCACGACCAGCTGTGTGCCGTCGCGCACTTCGCCGGCTTTCCCATAACTGGTGCCCGGGCCCTTGCGGATGTTCAGGCTGCCGTTGGTCGTCTGCACGATGCCGTAGCGGAACTCTTCATATTTTAGCGAGGTGACATTGCCTCCCGGAACGACCGTAGCGGTCGGGGTCGCCGTCGGGGCCTGCGTGACTACGGGTGTCGGTGTCACGGGCGTCGAGCTGAAGACCAGGAAGTTATTGTCTACATAACCGATATGTTCACCGTACTGGACATAGCTCCATTTCGAGCCGCGCTGCAGTACGATCACCTGGGAACCGTTGGGGATCTGGTACAGGATCTTATACCCCGTCCCGGCGCCTTCACGCAGGTTCAGCTTGCCGCCGTTCTTGCAGGAGACGAAAGCGACCGTCATGCCGCTTGCGGGTGTCGGCGTGGGCGTGGGCGTTGAAGGCACCGCTGTAGGCGCGGAGCTTGTAAAGGTCAGGAACTTGCTCATGACATAGCCGCTCTGGCCGTTATAGGTCACAGAGCACCACTTGCTGTCCACGCGGCGTACAGTCAGTACAGTACCGGTCGGGATCCGGTCAAGGATCTTAGCACCAGAAGCCATACGCTCGCGCAGATTCAGCTTGCCGCCGTCATCACAGGTCACGATCGCAGTCAGCGACCCGTCAGGAATGGGCGTCGGAGTCACAGGCACGACAGGCTGCGTCGTCGCAGGAACGGGCGTAGGTGTCACAACAGGGGCGCCGAACTGCAGGAAGCTGCTCATGACATAGCCGCTCTCGCCGTTATATGATGTGCTGCACCACTTGCTGCTCACGCGCTGTACGGAAAGCAATGTGCCGTTCGGGATCCTCGCCAGGATCTTCGCGCTGCCGCTGGCCGTCTGGCGGAGGTTCAGCTTGCCGCCGTCATCACAGGAAACGATCGCAGTCTCGCTTCCGGATGCAGGTGTCGGGGTCACAATGGGATTCGAACTGAAGACCAGGAAAGAGGTCATCACATAACCGGTCTCGCCGTTATATGAAACATTGCACCATTTGCTGCCGCGGGACAGCACATTGATCACAGTCCCGGTCGGGATCTTCGTGATCACCTTATACCCCGTGCCCGCGCCGGCACGCAGGTTCAGCTTGCCGCCGTCCGCGCAGGAAACGATCGCTGTCTGCTGGGATGAGGAAGATGCAGCCGCGGGCTGCGGTGTCGGGGTAGCCGAGGACGTCTGTGCCTGCTCGAGCTGTGCGAGCAGCGTGTACAAAAGCGTCAGCGTCTCATTGCCCGCCTTGCCGTCCACTTTCAGCCCGTGATCGCGCTGGAACGCCTCGACGACGCTCTTCGTTGCCGCACCGTACGATCCGTCCGCCGTCACAGTGTACCCCAGTGCGCTCAGTGCCTGCTGCATGTGCAGCACATCCGCACCGTGGTCCCCTTTCTCCAGCGTGGTATAGGCTAAAGCTGTGCCGCAGATCAAAACAAGGCAGCACAGCAGAAGAAAGCTCTTCCTGATCAAGCCGCGCATCACAATCGCGCTCCTTTCCCAGATTACGCTTATTGTAACATATTGTAATTATCTTGTAAAGATTTCCGTCTGTTTGTTTACACTGTGGGGGCATGTTTTCCTGTAAAAGCGCATTTCATCCTCCAAGCGGGCAAAATTTCCCGTTGACAAGCGCACGTGCAGTTGCTATAATGTTTAAGCAATTCGGGAACAGGCTGTCTGAAGCCTATGCGGAGAGATGGCCGAGCGGTTTAAGGCGCCAGTCTTGAAAACTGGTGATGCTGAAAGGCACCGGGGGTTCGAATCCCTCTCTCTCCGCCATTTTCCTGAATGTCATTCGGCTTGGAGAAGTACCCAAGTGGCCGAAGGGGCTCCCCTGCTAAGGGAGTAGTGCTGGATAACGGCAGCGAGAGTTCAAATCTCTCCTTCTCCGCCATCGAAACCCTCGTGACCGGGGGTTTCTTTTTTTCTTCAGTAAATACATGTTCGGGACTTTTCCGATCCTGCCTTTCGGCTCCCGGCTGATAATGTCTTGAACCGTGAATTCAGCTGTCAAGCACGTTGACGGCATCCGGCAGATGGACTATACTGTGAGCATCAGATTCCGGTTACCCAGAATCGGGATAGCGGAAAGAACACTGCGGAACCGGTTCAGTTTTGCGGTTTCATGAGGAGGCCATTATGTTTTTCCATTTGATTTCGGATGGAGCGGGCGGATACTATGCCTACTCGTTTCATGACGATTATGGCGGCGAATTGTACGCAATCGGCGGTTTCCTGGCCCTGCTGATCGGACCGCTCTTCACCGTTATTGCCTATGGTCAGCAATTATTGTTTCCCACAGCAATTCTTTTTCTGGGGCTTCTGCTTCTTTACACGCCCGGTTCCTACAGCATTGAGCAAAGTACGCTCCTGGTATATACTAAGGCGGCACTAAGCGTGCCGGTCATCTATTACAGTATCGCCACCTGGGCAGTCGCGCTGGCACAGATAGGAAACTCCATTGTAGGAACAAAAGGATTCCTGGTGCTCATGACTTTTCTGATCATGTTTGTGCCGATCCTGGCGCTCGTGGTAGTCACTTACTGTGTAGCCGCTCCGGCGCTGCTGCTGTGGCTGGTCACGTATATCGGCGCAAGCAACGGCAGCACCCTGTATACTTCCAAACTGATCCTGCATCTGTGCAATCTGGAGATTGCCGGCGTTTTCATCTTTGGCGTCGTTAGGTTTTTCATGGAGAAGCGTCATGGGAAATTCTATCTGTTCCCAAAGGTACTGGCGTTCTTCATGGGCTTCATTCCGCTGCTTGCGGGGAGAGCACTGGCTCCCCTGCCGCCTGCGATCACGTTCTTTGCGGTCCTGGCGCTGTATCCGGTGCTTTATCTGATTTACTGCTTCGTATTGAAGCAGTCGTCCGTATTCGCGGATTTCCTGCTGTTCCCGTTCCTGTTTTCGCTGTGCGCACATGTGTTTGTGAATGCGGATATGTCGTATGCTTTCCCGTCGGAGATCATTATGACTATCCGGAACACACTGGCATCACTGCCCATGCTTTATATGCCTTCTTACTGGATCTGCACTGCCTATGCCACCGTTTTGACCGATATCCTTCATCAGATCGTCGTGCTGATCTGCAAGGTGGTGCCGGAACTGACCGCACCGGCTCGTTTCAACGCCATGCCTCCTTTCTGGGGCTTTGTGGGCACGGTCGGCCTCAATGCGCTCCTCTGCCTTGGCCTGGGCTCTCTGTTTGACAAGCTCCGGCGC
>JAFZPO010000198.1 GCA_017550305.1 Clostridia bacterium | reverse complement strand
GCAGACGCCGGCGGGACCGCCGCCGACTACGGTGATCTCGGGGGTATAGGAATAAGGGATACTGCAGTTCAGCTGATAGCTTTCCATAGGCAACTCCTTTATTACACGCTGGCGCGTTCCACCAGATATGACGGAACGACGACCAGCTGGTTTTTCATTTCCGGTTCTGCAAGACGCCGGAGCATGAGCTCGGCGGCTTCCTCGCCCATGCGTTCTTTCTGTATATTGACTGCGGTCAGCGGCGGGGTCACATATCCGCACATCGCGTTGTCCTCATAGGCGACGATCGAAATATCCTGCGGGATGCGCAGCTGCTTCTCCGCGAAGTACCGCATGGCACCCAGAGCAAGCCCCGGATTCGCCGTAATCAGGCTGTCGAAGCGGACGCCTGATTCCCAGGCGGCTTTCACGGCTTCGTAAGCATTCTCGCCGTTGTTGTGCCGTGAGCAGTACATTACGTTTTCCGGCTTGAAGTGAAGCCCGGTCTCTTCGCAGAAACGGCGCATGCCCTCTTCGCGCATGGCAGCGGAACGGAAGGTACGGGGACAGTTAAGCAGTGCGGGATCCCGGCGTCCGCTTTCGTAGAGCCGCATGAGCCCGTCGCGTGTTCCCTGCGCGGGATCGGAGATCACGGAATCGCAAAGCGGTGTGTCCGCACCTACGCCCACGGTGATCAGGGGGATACCGGTGGCAGCAGCAGCGCTGAGCAGTCCTTCAGTACAGAAACCGCCGACCAGGAAAGCGCCGTCGATCTTCCGTTCGCGGATGAGGCGCGGAAGCGTAAGTGGTGACTGTTTGCTGACTTTTTCCGCCTGTTCCTGCTCGTAGGAATAGTATTCCACAAAGACGCTGTACGGGCTGTCGGCGAGACGGCTGGTGATGCCGCGCATGACATTGAGCGAGAACAGCCCGATTGGCATGGAGAAATCATAGTTCGGGCCGCGCTGCTGATCGCTCAGGACGATGATCCCCAGGCAGCGCGTGCTGCGCCAGTTGAGACTGCGCGCACTGGCATTGGGAACATAGCCGGTCTCACGGATAACGCGCAGGACTTTTTCGCGCGTTTCCTTCTTGACCAGCGGGCTCTCATTGAGCACCAGCGATACGGTGCTTCGTGAAACACCTGCCAGGGCGGCAATCTCGCGGATCGTCATAGGCTCTCCTTACTGGAATCAGATGTAGGGATAACAGATGCTGCGCAGCCGTAGCCGTGCTGTGCAACAGGAACAGTATCAGAGCTTTGCCCCCAGCGCTTTCAGGTGCGCGATCAGTTCGGGAACATCGGCTTTCTGCACAGGGCTGCCTGAGGCAGCACACTGAGCGGCTGCAGCACCTGCGGCCTGGCCCATGTCCATGCAGCTGCCCTGTACACGCAGGGAGGCGAAAGCCTGGCGGTCTGCGGACAGGCAGCGCCCGGCGACGAGCAGGTTCGGATAATCGGGTGCGATCAGTGCGCGGTAGGGCACATAGGCGGGCTGCTTCAGGAAGTAGGTGTACTGCTCGCCCTGATTGGAGGAATGGATATCGATGGGATGGATGCCGTGGGACACGCTGTCCTCATAATGTACAGCATTGACATATTCTTCACCTGTTACGGTATGCACGCCTACGATACGGCGGGTCTCACGGATGCCGGCCTGTACGGCGACGGATGCGACACGCGCGTTCTTGAACTCGGGGAATGTCTTCCGCAGAAGGTCAGCCAGCGTGAACACGTCCTCGCGCAGCTGGCACTCTGCGCGCGCATAATCACGGTTATCGCAGGCGTTTGCGGTCGTACGCGTCATGTTGACGGTCACCGCGCCGTCACGGAGCAGTGTGCAGAACCAGGGCCCGCCGAAGTTCGGCATTTCCTGCGTCTTCATCATTTCCAGGAGCTTTTCACGAACGGGCAAGCAGTGGCAGTTCTCACCCTGCTTGCTGTGATGCATGGCCTCCTGGATCATGGGCGAAGATGTATCCACGCCCTGCAGGATGAAGTAAGTGGACAGCGGCTGCAGGCTGGCGCCGTTCATGGGCTGCATGGGCACATGCGCGGAGTTCGCCAGGTCGGCATCACCGGTCGCGTCGATAAAGATCTTGCTTTCAATGGCTTCCGCACCGTTCTTGTTCTCAATGATCACCTGGCGGATGACGTTGTCTTCACATACACATCCGGTCAGGAAGCTGTTCGTATAGAGGGTGACACCGGCGTCCAGCACCATGCGCTGGGCGCAGAGCTTATAGCGCTCGGGATCAAAGGCGATATTGCCGATGTTCGGCTCCACGAATGCGCCACCCATTGCTTCAAGGTTCTTAATGAATTCCAGGGTACACCGCCGATGACGACCGCATCGTCAAACATGAATTCGCTGATAGGGGAGACATAGCCCGCAGTGGCCATGCCGCCCAGGAATCCGAAGCGCTCGATGAGTGCGGTCTTCGCGCCTTCGCGCGCAGCGGTAATGGCAGCGATGAAACCGGCAGGCCCGCCGCCGCATACCACGACGTCATAACTGCCTATGATGGGAACGTTTTTCTCGATCCTGACTGTACGCATGTTTTTATCCTCACTTTCAGTCAAACAGCTTGGCGCCTTGTGCCTGCAGCGCCTCCTGAACCAGTCCGGCTTTCAATGCGCGCGGAGAGCAGCCGTGCTTTACGCTGAGCGCGGCAGCCGTTCCGGCAGCCTGTCCGATCGCCAGGCAGATCGCCATGACGCGGTAGCTGGCATGAGCACGGTGCGTTCCGCTGATACAGCGTCCGGCCATCATGAGGCCGTCGATATCACGGGCGACCAGCGCGCCGTAGGGGATGTCATAGGGCTGCGCAGGCTGCGCGAACTTTTCGGCCTGCCCGCCGCCCGCGGGATTATGGATGTCGATCAGGAACCAGGCGTTGTGGACCACGACGTCGGGACGCTTGCGGCCGGTTTCCACGTCGATGTCCTCCACGCGGTCCATGCCGGTGATGCGGCGTGTCTCGCGTACGCCGATGGCACCGCCGCTGGATTTCACGCGACAGTTTTCAAAGCCGGGTGCGTTCTTGCGAAGGAACGCGACGATCTGCTCGATCTGCTTACGCAGCAGCAGCTGCGCGCGTGCTTCATCCATGGGCGATAGAGTGTCAAAGCCGTTGGCCTGCGTAGCGTTGACATTGCGCTCATCCGCGTAATAAGTCTGATGCAGGCGTACAATGGTCACGTTCGACGGCAGTTCGCCGCTGGCAGCAGCTTCTTTGCAGACTTGCCGGTATTCACGGCCGTCAGGCAGCTTGACCGGATCACTGCCGCCCCAGCAGCAGAAGGCACGCTCGGGATCCAGATGGTCCACGATGAATTCAATGGTAGCCGGCTGGCAGCGCCCGTCGCTTTCACGGCCGATCTCAAAGTCGGCACCGGCCATCGCAGCAGCGGAACCGTCGCCCGTGGCATCTATAATGACGGAAGCGCGTAATTCCTGCAGGCCGAACGCAGAGCCTGCAAGCACGCCTGTCACGCGGTTATCCTCTTCCAGGACTTCCACTACGGGAGTGTGCAGATAGACATCCACGCCGCTCTCGATCAGCAGCTGCAGAAGGCGCCCCTTGGCTTCTTCCGGATCCACCTGGATCTCGATGCCGTTATGGGTATTAATAGGCGGCATATCCTCATGCCCACTGGATACGAGGGCAACGATTTCGTCATAGAAAGTGCCGGGGGCAACACTGCCGAGGATCGGCTGAACCTGCCCCAGAGTCAGCATACCGCCGACAACACCGCTGCGCTCGAGCAGCGCTGTATGCGCACCCTGACGGGCAGCGGCAACTGCTGCACCGATACCGCCCGGACCGCCGCCGACTACGATCACATCATACTGCAGAACAGAAGCATCCATTTTACGTTTCCTCCTTTAATCGTTGCGGCCGAGCAGATATTTGGCTGCTGTGACCATATAGCGCGCATGATCTGCACGCAGTGCAAGAGGCAGCTTGGAAGCGGCGACCTCATAATTGAACGTACCTTCATAGTGGATATCGCGCAGCGCGCGCATCACACCGTCCCAGTCAACAGTACCCAGGAAAGGCAGACTGTGATCATCCTTGGTGCCGTAGTTGTCGTGCAGATGAAGCACCTTCAGGTGGCTTCCGAGCACGGTCATGTTCTCGTATTGGTCAAACTTGCCAAGATTGGCATGGCCGACATCCCAGCAGATGCAGCAGTCCAGCGCCTCAGCCATTTCAAGCAACTGCGGTCCGGAAGTCGTGAACATGTTTTCCACGCACAGGACCACGCCGCGTTTTTTTGCGTATTCATTGAACGGAGTCAGCAGCCGGATGGATTCCTCTACCAGTGTTTCCCCGGTGCCAGGCACATCGCGCTGGGGATGAATGACGGCATATCTTGCGCCGATATACGCCGTAGCCTCAATGGCACGGTACATCATCTGATCGCGGAAATCCTTTTCCTCGCCCTGCTCTCGATAGTTATAGAAGGGGACATGCGTATGGGATATGACCAGATTATTGCTGCGGATGGCTGTGAGCAGGCCGTCCAGATTCTTCTGCCAGTCATCGTCCAGGATCGGCTCGTGACGGAACGGCTCACGATAGATCGTGCCGCAGAAATTGACATCCACAGCCTCAAAACCCATGCGCGCAAAGAAGTCCATGGCTTCTTCCATGGGAATGCGCGGTGCATCCGGGCGCGCACTGTAGAGGCCGCTGTTGGTAGAGATCAGCATGGGGTACCAGCCTCCTGTCGTATATGATTTAGACCGCTCCAAATTATTCCGGAGAAAATGCCGCGCGTCAGAAAACGGCAGCATCATGATTCGTATATATTGTATAGAAAGCGCCGAAGAATGTCAATGAAAAGAATGCGTATCAGCGGATTGTTCTAATCGTTATTTCGTAGTCTGTATCATCCAGCGCTTCGCCGAAAGCGTCGCAGCCGGCATGCACAAAGCGGCGGATCCTGACTGCGTCCGGAGCGATCCCTTCGATACTGAAGCCGCCGCGGCGAAGCACAGGGCGGGAAGCGCGCAGCGCAAGCGCGTCCCGGGTAAAGGCAAGGATCTCTTTATCTTCTTTACCCCAGGGATAAGTTCCGCGGCAGAAGGGATCCCCGGCACCTTCCATACCGGCCTCGTCACCGTAATACAGGCACGGCATACCAGGCAGGGCTGTATAGAGGTTCCACAACTCCCGGAGACGCTTTACGGCCAAGGCGCGCTGTTCCGCAGAGAGGGCACAGGTGCCGCGGTAAAGCGGGTCGACACTTTCCCAGGTCTCTCCGCAGAGCATGTTGAGAATGCGAGGACGGTCGTGGCTGCCCATAAGGTTCATGAGCGAATAGAAGAATGGCAGCGGATAGTTTTCGCGCAGGCTTTCAAGACGGCGCACAAATGCATACGCATCGATATCTCCGCGGATAAATGCAATGGACATGTCGCGGATAGGATAGTTCATGACGCTGTCCAGCGTATCCCCGGTGCAGTAACAGCGCATCTCGCCGTATGAAACCTTATTGCTGGCATCTTCCCAGACCTCGCCCAGCAATGCAGCATTCCTGTTTTCCGTTTTCACTGCGGTACGCAGGTCGCGAAGGAAACGCATGGGCAGTTCATCTGCCACATCCAGACGCCAGCCGGAAGTACCCAGACGGACCCAGCGCCTGCCGATGCCGTCTTCCGAAAGCATGAAACTGCGATAGGATTCGTTCTCCTCATTAACCTCTGGCAGGGTATCAACGCCCCACCAGCAGCGGTATTTGCGCGGGTACTGATCAAACGTATACCAGGAGTAATAAGGCGATTCCTTGCTCTGGTAAGCGCCTATGCTGTCATAGCGCCCGTATCGGTTGAAGTAGCGGCTGTCGTCTCCTGTATGGCTGAATACGCCGTCCAGCAGCACATGGATCCCGCGGTGAGCGGCTTCCTCGCAGAGGCAGCGCAGGTCTTCCTCGTCGCCGAGCATGGGATCGACACGCGTATAATCGCCCGTATCATAGCGGTGGTTGCTGCGGGCCTGGAAGATCGGGTTGAGATACAGCACGGAGATGTGCATTGACTGCAGATAGTCGAGCTTTGAGATGATCCCTTTCAGATCACCGCCGAAGAAATCCTGCGAATGTGTATCGCCGTTGCGGGGATCATAGATAGCAAGCGGTATCTCGTCCCACTTTTCGTGCAGATAGATATCCTCCCGCGTATACCACGGCGCGCGGCTGCGGCAGAAGCGGTCGGGAAAGATCTGGTACATGATGCCGTCGCGCAGAAACGCCGGCGGCGCATAATCACGGTCATAAACGGTGATCTGATAGGGAAGAGGCTCAATATTGCTCATCTGCCCCTCGCCGCCCAGACCGTCCTGAGCATTCCCGTAATAAACGATATGGTCATTGGCTTTGACGGAGAAATAATACCATGCGAGACACGGAGTGTCAGGGGCTGTCAGACGGATTTCCCAGACGCCGCCCTCGGTTGCCTTCATAGGGATATTGCGGTGCTGCTTGCCAATGCACAGCACTGTGTGAACGGAATCGGGAGTACCTTCACACCAGATCCGCAGACATAAAGTATCGCCACAGCGTATGGCACCGAAGGGGGCACGGCATTCAAGGTCACGGGAATCGTGATAGAGCCTCATACGGTAACTCCTAGCGAATTAAGCCTGGGCACGTCGGCCAAGCAGGCGGGATATCAGCAGGGTAATAGCATAACAGACGGCGGCGCACAGCACGACTGCAGCGCCGACGCCGGTGCCGAGGGGGATGGAAACGCAAAGTCCCACGACACCGCTGAGCAGGGATATAATCACGCTGAACAGCGCATGCTGCGCAGCGCTCCGGGCGATATTGCGTGCGGCAGCCGCAGGCAGGATCAGCAGTGCATTGATCAGCAGCACGCCTACCCAGCGGATGGACAGCATGACAGCGACTGCCACGAGAATCACAAATCCGTATTCCATTGCTCTGACCGGGATCCCGCGGCTCTGCGCGAGCTGTGGATTGACGGCCGTCAGCAGCAGGCGGTTATAGGTGAAGATCCATAGGATAAGGCCTACAAGCAGCGCGATCGCCAGCCAGCGGATATCCGCTGCTGTGATGGCAAGAATATCGCCGACGAGGATGGACGAATACTTGCTGTATTTACCGCTGCCTGACAGGATCAGCAGTCCCAGCGCAATGCCGGCTGAGGAGAATACACTGATCGTGGTATCCGCAGACGCTCCGCCCGTACGGTTGACGCGTGTGATGAGCAGCGCGAAGAGAATACCGAATACGACCAGGATCAGCGTGATATTGCTGACACCGAGAAGGACACCGATGCCGACGCCCGCCAGTGCGCTGTGACCCAGTGCATCCGAAAAGAAGGCCATGCGCTTGTTGACGGCCATTGTGCCGAGCAACGCCAGCAGCGGCGTGAGCAGCAGCAGTGCCAGCAGGGCATTTTTCATGAAAGTATACTGGAATAGCGAGGCTGGAAGCACTGCGTCCATGATCCGGTAGATGATATCCATCACGGCGCCTCCTTGCCCATGGCGGGGAAGGCTTCCAGGAAGGGTTCGCAGGAGAAGACTTCTTCCGGAGTGCCTTCGCTCAGCACTGTTTTATTGACCAGCACCGCTTCATCCGCATAGCGGCGTACCAGCGTCCAGTCGTGCGATACGAGAAGGATGGCGATATGGCGGCTGCGCTTGAGCGCTTCGACGGTGTCCAGGAACAGGTACAGACCGTTCTGGTCCATGCCTGAAACGGGCTCGTCAAGGATGAGCAGGTCGGGAGTCGGGGTCAGGGCCATAGCCAGAAGCACGCGCTGCAGTTCACCGCCGCTCAGCTGGCCCAGCATGCGGTTCTGCAGATGCTCAGCCTGTGCGAGTGAGAGCGCTTCTTCGACCGTTGCGCGCGTTTTTCTGCCGATTCCCATCCAGACGGGACGGCGAGAGAGCGCTGCTGCGAGGAAATCATTGACCGTGACAGGCATCTGCTTGTCAAAAGGCAGCTGCTGGGGAACATATCCTGTACGCACAGACCGCAGCACGCGCTCACGTTCATCTATGTGACGGATGCTGCCGCTGTAGGGGATTTGTCCCAGCAGTGCGCGTACCAGGGTAGTCTTGCCGGCACCGTTGGGACCGATCAGCGCGGTCAGCTGTCCGCAGTGCAGGTGCACGTTAACATCGCTGAGCAGCGTATCGCCGTCAGCGGTAACGGTAACATGATCGACCTCGATGCGGCACAGGCCGCAGTGCTCGCCGTGCAGATGGCCGGCGTTCCGGTGGGTCGGATCATATGGGGCAGGGACCTGACTCATGCGTTCTCCTTCGGTGTCTTCTTCGAATTATACTCCCTGCACAGACCGTTCAGGGGGCATTCCGCACAGTGCGGATTGCGCGCGGCACACATGCGGCGGCCGTGCCAGATCAGCCAGTGATGGGCGCGGCTCCAGTTCTCTTTCGGAATGGCGCGCTGCAGCTGTTTCTCGGTATCCAGAACATTATCTGCCTTGGCCAGCCCCAGCCTGTTGCTGACGCGGAAGACGTGCGTGTCTACGGCAATGGCAGGGAATCCGAAAGCGGTGGCCATGACGACATTGGCCGTCTTGCGGCCGACGCCGGGAAGCGCTGTCAGCTCTTCCATGGTGTGGGGAACCTCTCCGCCGTGCTTTTCCATAATGATGCGGCAGGAGGCGATGATATTGGATGCCTTGGTTTTGAAACCGCAGCTCTTGACCATAGGATACAGATCCTCAAGCGATGCGTTCGCCATGGCAGCCACGTCCGGATAGCGTTCGAATACTGCCGGGGTGACCTTGTTGACCTGCTTATCGGTGCACTGTGCCGACAGGATCACTGCGACCAGCGTTTCGTACGGATTGGAAAAGTTCAATTCAGGCCTGGCATCCGGATATGTTTCCTCCAGCAGACGGAGGATCTCGTCTTTCTGTGCTTTGTTCATGAAACACCTTATTATTTGCGCGTGGCAAGCCAGAGAAGCACCATGGCAATGCCGATGACGGCAGTGATGATGAGAACGATCACGTTCTTTTTGGTGAACTTCAGTTCTTCCGTTCCCGTTTTCAGGAATCCGAGGCGCTTGACAGCGGGAATGACAGCCTGCAGGAACAGCACCAGCAGTACAGACTCGATGGGGAACAGGATCAGGTTCTTGATAATGCGTGCAGTATTGATGATGGTATAATTGCGGCCAAGCACCATCTTGTAATACAGATACATGATGGGTGTCTGCAGAACGATATTGACGAAAAAGTCAATGCAGAACCGGCTGAGGATCACGCGCCATGTGGTGACATTGGTGCGGTACAGGATCAGCGCAAAGATCAGCGAGCCTGCCATTTCCACAAAAATGAAAGGGAAGAAATAAGGCCCGGTGGGGAAAAGGATGCACCCCAGCGTATCCGAGATCGCGGCTCCGAGGAGAGCTACGACAGGACCGTATACCATGGCTCCGAAGGCATTCACGAAGAAGCCCACACTGATCTGCAGGTTCGGCGCGATGGTAATGGTCAGGGACTTGAGCGCAACGCGCAGAGCGACCATCAGCGCGGCGAAGATCAGCATGCGAGTGTCCTTCAGCTCCGACGCGGCCTGACGCCAGTAGGCGCGGCTGAAAGGATGCTTGAACAAAACTGGTTCAGACGTATTGACAGACATAGAAAAACCGCCTCCTTCAAGGTAGAATCCGACCCGCAGGGGCAGCCTTTTTCCTGATGCAGCGGGATGCGCCGCAGGCACCGCGCCGGAACCGGCTTCGTCTTATGGCAACTCCCCGTCCATAAGCACTTGACGCGCCTGAAGCTACTCTGCTCATACGAATCGCTCCCTCGTATTGTAACAAAGGGAGGGGAAAAGCGCAAGGAAAAAACAGCCCGCCGGGAAAAGAATTTCTCTGCGGGCGGGGTATATCATGATGCGGTTTTGAATGATGCGGAAACCTATGCCGGAAAGCCTTCTTAGTCCCAGCCTTCGTCGTCTCCGCGTACCGTATAGCTGTCAAACAGGAACTGCTGCAGCGCCTCACGGTTGGCAGGCACATCGATCTGCTGTGTCGCCATTTCCATATAGATGAATTCGCGGCCGGTGCCGTTGACGGGAATACGCAGCTGCTCGATCTCCGCATTGCGCAGGCTGTAGGCATAGCCGGCTGCTTCCAGCATGTCAGCAATGGTCATGTTGGTGGCGGCAATGCTCTGCCAGACCGTAACGGTTGCCAGCGAAAGCGCGTCAGTCCAGCTGATCTCGCGCAGGCTGTTGGCCAGAGAGGACACGACATTGCGCGCACGCGTGGTGCGGCGGTAATCGTACTGTTCACCGCCTACGGGCGTTTCGGAACGGATGCGCATGTAGATCACGGCGGCATAGCCGCGCAGGCGGTAGGTGCCTGCACCGCGGAGCTCGGGCACTGCCCAGTTGGACATGTACGCCTGTTTATCTTTTAAGCGGATGGCCTCACCGTTGGTCAGGGTGAGCTCAACGCCGCCCAGCGCGTCGATGATATTGGCAACACCTGTCCAGTTCACCAGGATGTATTTTTCGATACGGATGCCGAAATGGCTGTTGAGCACCTGCATCGTGTCTTCCAGGGAAAAGCGCTTGGCAATGCCGTTGATGCGGCCGTACTTGCCGTCCGGACGCAGGATGAGCATATCGCGGATGAATGAAATCAGCATGACACGGTTCGCCAGGGTATCCAGGGCTACCAGCATGATGCCGTCCGTATTACCGGGCGCCGAGTAACTCGATTCGTCACGGTCGGAACAGAGCAGCAGGTAGTAGTGGATGCCTTCGGGTGTGGGCGGGATCTCTTCGTCCGTCAGCGGAACGATCGTATTAGGCGCCTGATCCGCGCACGCGGCCAGCGGAAGCAGCGTGCACAGGACAAGCAGCAGGGCAATCAGCTTTTTCAGCATGGTACAGTCTCCCCCGTTTCGGGATTATAGCGTTCCAGCTGCGTGCCGGCTTCATGGAACAGCTCCAGTGAAAACTCATCCGGATATCCCTGCTCGTACACCACGCGGCGGATGCCGGCATTGATGATGATACGCGTGCACATGGAACAGGGCTGATGTGTGCAGTACAGGGTGCCGCCGTCGATGGAAATGCCAAGCTTGGCAGCTTGGATGATCGCGTTCTGTTCGGCATGGATCGCAAAGCAGAGCTCGGCATGCGTGCCGCTCTCTACACCCAGCCTGCGGCGCATGCATTCACCGCGTTCGCGGCAGGTCCTGAGTCCGGCGGGAGCGCCGTTGTATCCGGTGGCCAGCACGCGCTTGTCTTTGACGATGATCGCGCCGATGGCGCGGCCTTCGTTAAAACAGCTGGTCCAGGAGGCTACCAGATGAGCCATATCCATAAAGCGGGCATCCCATTTGTTCATGCGAGCGTCTCCTTCACGATCATTGTAACACGAACATTATAAGACGCATTGACCGCGTACGCAAGCGGAAACGAGTATAAGGCATCTAAAATTTGAATAAAATGAATAAAAAAGCCCGAAAATCCTTGACAAAATGGAATATATATGCTAACAATTACATGATCGGCCGCAGAAGGACACAAGGGATGTCCGTTGCCGTTTTCGATACACCGTTCTTCGTTTCCGTTCCGGGGGAAAGTATCCCCAGACTTACATGATAAAGCAGGCTTATCTTATCAGGCGTTGCTGTTTGTTTTGTTGTGTTGCGGGCCCGATGATAACGGGGTGACGTATAAACGCTTAATGCGGCCGTGCAGGCATGTTTGCCTGCGCGGCTTTTTGCTAAGCCGACACTGAAGATGAAGTAAGGTTTTGGAAAAATCCAGACAGAAGGAGGCGAGAAGAAGATGAATTTGTATCTTGCAATCGCACTGATCGTCGTGTGTGCGGCGGCAGCAGCGGTTGTTGGCAACCTATCAGGTTATGAACGCCGTAAAAAAGAAGCTGAACAGAAAATCGGCAGTGCCGAGGAATATGCAAAGAAACTGGTAGATGACGCCGCGCGCAAGGCGGGCGAAGTCAAAAAGGAAATGGAGCTCGAGGCCAAGGAAGAGATCCTCAAGCTCAAGACCCGGCTGGATGACGAGATCCGGAGCCGCCGCGCAGAGATGCAGCGCAATGAGCGCCGTGTTATCCAGCGTGAAGAAACCCTGGATAAGAAACTGGACAACCTGGAAAAACGCGAGGAAGCCCTGAACGTCAAGAACGAGCAGATCCAGGCACTGTATGACGAAGCCGAAGACCTGCGTGACCAGCAGACCAAGGAACTGGAACGCATAGCCGGCATGACGCAGGATGAAGCCGAGCAGATGATCGTCACCCGTGTGCAGAAGGAAGCCTATCATGATGCCGCTGCCATGGTGCGCGACATCGAGGCGAAAGCCAAGGATGAGGGCGAGAAGAAAGCCCGCAATATCATCGCGCTGGCGATTCAGAAATGCGCGGCCGACCATGTGGCGGAGACCACGGTCTCGGTCATCAACCTTCCCAATGACGATATGAAGGGCCGCATTATCGGCCGTGAAGGCCGTAACATCCGTGCGCTGGAGACGGCGACGGGCGTTGACCTGATCATTGATGATACACCCGAAGCAGTCATCGTTTCCGCATTCGATCCTGTACGCCGCGAGATCGCGCGCGTGGCAGTCGAAAAACTGATCCAGGACGGCCGCATCCATCCCGCACGTATCGAGGAAATGGTGGAGAAGGCCAAGAAGGAAGTAGACAACCAGATCCGCGAAGCCGGCGAACAGGCAGTGTTCGAGACAGGCCAGCACGGACTGCATCCTGAGATGATCAAACTGCTGGGCCGTATGCGTTACCGCACATCCTATGGCCAGAACGTGCTCAAGCACTCCATCGAAGTCAGCCACCTGGCCGGCCTGATGGCAGCCGAACTGGGCGCGGACGTACAGCTGGCCAAGCGTGCAGGTCTTCTGCATGATATCGGTAAGGCTGTCGACCATGAGCAGGAAGGCACGCATGTGCAGCTGGGCGCCGAGCTTGCCCGCAAGTACCACGAGAACAACGATGTGATCCACTGCATCCTGGCGCACCACAATGACGTGGAGCCGCAGACAGTGGAAGCCGTGCTGGTGCAGGCCGCCGACGCGATCAGCGCCGCCCGTCCCGGTGCCCGCCGCGAGTCCCTGGAGAATTACATCAAGCGTCTTGAAAAGCTCGAAGCGATCGCCAATGAGTTCTCCGGTGTTGAGAAGTCCTATGCGATCCAGAGTGGCCGCGAAGTCCGCATCATGGTCAAGCCCGAGGATGTCACCGACGAGGGCACCAAGGTTATGGCCAAGGAGATCGCCAAGCGCATCGAGAACGAGATGGAGTATCCCGGCCAGATCCGCGTGAACGTGATCCGCGAGACGCGCTGCACCGAGTACGCGAAATAAAGTATAATGTAAGCATAGACTGCTCCGAACGTCTGACAGGACATGAGGAGCAGTCTTTTTGTATTATACTCGTTATTGTTGAGATCTCTAATTAAGATACATGAAAGATGGCCGTAAGATGGCAGGAAAGAAAAAGCCTAAACTATGAACTTCTTTCACGTTTGTTTATTGCAAGTCTGGCTTGACGCCAGGTTATGTTTCATAATAAAATAAAAAAATAGAGAAGATGGAAATAACAATAAGACATCCATGATTAAGGGGGGCTTATCATGAAACGTAAACTCATATGGCTCGTTACACTGGCATTACTGTTATCAGCTGTTATTTCTCTTCCGATGACGGTACATGCCACAATCTGTGATACGCATACATATGGTGAATGGCAGACGCGGACAGAGGCTACATGTGATTATCCGGGATTTCAGGTCCGTTATTGCAAAGACTGTGGTTGGGAAGATAGCAGGAACTATCCTCCTGCTCTTGGCCATAATTTCCAGTTTGTGGTACGGGATCAACCTAGCTGTACTACCCCCGGTTATGGAATAGATACCTGTACACGCTGCGGGGCGAACAGAGATAATGGCCGCCGTATAGATGCCCTGGGCCATAGCTACCAGCGTAAGGTAGCGCAAGAGGCTACCTGCACCAAGGATGGTACGGCAGTATACACCTGCAGCCGCTGCGGAGACTCCTACCGTGAACCGATTCCTGCTACAGGACATAGCTGGCAGAATGAGCATAAGGACGCTACCTGTACTGCTGCGGGTTATGACCGCCAGAAGTGCAGCAAATGTGGTGTGATCCAGAATGAGAAGAGTATTCCTGCAACTGGCCACAAATGGGGCGTGTGGGTTGATGGTGATCCTGCTACCTGTGTGCAGTATGGTAACCGCTATCATGAGTGTACCCGCTGCGGTCAGAAAGAATGGGAACGCAACTATGCCGGCGGTCTGGGTGACCACGACTGGGGTGAGTGGGTAACTGTGAAGGAGCCGACTGCCACTGAGCCCGGCCTTCAGGAACGTACTTGCAAGGTTGAAGCGAGCCATAAGGAGCAGCAGGAGATTCCGGCTACGGGCGTGGACGAAAAACCAGCGTTGAGCATAATCTTGTGGTCAGAGGATTCGAAAACTGATGTACCTAAGTCGGAGTTTTCTGTCGGGGAAAGCTACTTTTTCAATGGCAAAGTAACAAACACCGGAAACATAGATATCGAATTATATGATATAGAGTATTATGAGAGTTTTTGGGATCACTCATTGACTGACGAAATGCCAAGTCGGTATTTGCTCAAGCCCGGAGAATCGGTTGATAGCTGGGGCGGCGATTGGCTTATGAGTATAAGTGGCGATGCCAATTTGAAGGATGTGATCCCCGGTACCGAGACAGAAGCATTTGCAGGAACGATTACTTATACTGTCACAGTGCCTGGCTACCGTCCCGGTACGGACGAAGTGATCTGCAGTGATACCGCATCGTGTACCATCGGCATACTTAAGCCAGCGGACGAAAAACCTGCCGCATATGACATTTCAGCATCATATTCTGAAGGCCCTATCGTTGTAGAGCCCAGTTCGTCCTACGAACGCTATTGGACGGCTGTCAATGTATTGTCTGAAAACGGCGGAATCGATTGGCGCTATCATTACGGTTATGCAGATTCTTCTGACGTGACTGTTGACCGCATAGTATGGAGAGAATTCCGCGATGGTGGAAGTAGTTATTCTTTCTGCTTTGATCCAACCATCAAGAAGCCGCAAGATCATATCATTCCTGGCACTGAGACAGAGGAATACGCTGGTGAAGCCACTTTGTTAGTATGGGCTGTCGGCTATCTGCCCGATACCAATACCGAGGTCTGCCGTTCAGATGCCCTGCAGATTCCACTTCTCGTCAAAAAAGAGGAACCCAAGCCCGCGATCAAACTGATAGTTATTCAATACGAACCGGAGGTCGAAAAAGAGGCTTATAAAGAAGGTGAGTCATTCGGGTACGAAGTCGAAGTGACCAACACTGGCAATGTACCGCTGCAATTTGATCCTTATATTAAAATCGATACTAGTAGGATTATTAACCTTAGCGCCTACAAGGATAGAATACTTGATCCAGGTAAAACCTGGTATCAAGCAGGGGAGCCATTTAGCGTTCATCCTACAGTGTCAAACAAATACATGATTCCCGATCCAGAAGATTCTCCATATGCCGGAAGACAACCGATAACGTTTTGGGTAGAAGGCTTTGCCGCAGACGATAAAGACCACACCACTCCCATCTGTGATGATGGGCCCATAACCTTTGAGTACAAGGTTGCCAAGCCTGGCGGTCCCGAACCCTGGTCTATCCCTGAAGAGAGCCAGCTGGAAGTATATCCTCACTTTGCACCAAGCAGTGCCAGGCCGTCTGATCCAGCGGGATATCAGCTCGGAGAACACTGGAATACTTGGATCAATATGCGTAATGTTGGTTCGGTGCCGATTGAAACATACGCATTGCGTGTCGATTATATTGCGGATAATAAAAATAGTTCATTATGGTATTCTTCTTATTCAGCGGCCATCAGAAATACAGATTTTACATCATGGCATGAGATTGATTACAAGCTTACTATTAATCCAGAT
>JAFZPO010000197.1 GCA_017550305.1 Clostridia bacterium | reverse complement strand
CATTGTCTTCGGCAGGATTGAGTTTATCGAGGATCAGGAAACGACTTACCGGATCTCAGCAGAACTGAGCCGCAAGTTTACACATGATGAAGCATACATTGCCGAAGAAATCGAACGCTCAGGACCCCGTACGCTCCTGTTTGCGCTCGTTCCCGAGCACATGACAGGAAAGATCGTACAGGAGGCCTGAGCGGATCATATTCAGTTCTCCCCTGCTGTAAGCTGATCAGTAATGGTCTGCAACCAGGATCGGCTTGCGCACAAACACGCGGCTCAGCATTTCCGCGTTTCCGTTTACCTTGACATCTTCCCTCAGCATGGCTTCCGTGAGGCTCACGCTTCCGACGGCCAGCTGCCCAAGCGCCTGGACCGACGCACTCAGGTCCGGGCGTTTTTTTGTACGCCTGACCTGACCGTTCTGAACAAGCCATGTCCCGCTGTTCTGCGGGATCATTTCGTCACTGACCTGAACAGTAAAACTGCAGTCTGCCGGCTTACGCATGATCTCCAGTGCTTTTTTCACATTTACCACGCGTACCATATAATTCTGCGCGCCAGACTGCTCGATATCATACGAGCGCGGGGAATGGATCACGGAAGCAAGCTCCAGGCAGGTCGGAAGCGAGATCGTGATGCTTCCGTAATCCGCCGTAAAGCGTGCCAGGAACCCAAGCAGTGCGCGGAAGCCAACGCCTCCGTCCCATGCATAATCCTTTACTGACAGAATAGCCGAATCGCTGCGGACATCCTGGAAAGACAGGTATGCCACGGGATGATCTTCTTCATAGAGCATATAGCTGAAACGCCTGTCCTTGCTCCATTCAGCTTTAATATGGTCTTCCAGCATTCTTTTGTCATCCCTGCGAATCGCCAGATTGAACGCGGAGGCAAGCTTCTCATAAAGCGCGGTATATTCGCTCACCGGAGCATCCTGCTGCCACTGTACCGCGCGCCCTTCAAAGCGGTATTCTGAGAGTACCGCAGGTGAGAGGGTGTATTTATCGCGCCAGCGTACAACCTCATAACCAAACTTCCGATAGAAGGCATGGTTGAACGGGTACAGTCCGGATAATACCTGCCCCTCCCGGTAGGCCGACTGCAGAAGTTTCTCGAAGATCCCGCGGATCGCACCGCAGTTGCGGTATTCGGGCAGAGTGGAGACAGCACCGATCCCGCCGCTGGGGACCCATTCCCCGTCAAAGCGGAACATATACTTGAGGTGCAGTATATGCGCCATCAGGCGGCCGCCGTCATCAAAGGCGCCCCAGTCTTCGACCGGATCCGTCATGCTCTCCTGCTTTTGCTTTTCCGGGTCTTCCATCCTGAAGTGGAACGCAAGCGTCGAGATCAGGCGCGCGTCGAACTTTTCGTCCTGGGTCAGTTTCCGGACTTCCATTTTCAGTGATCCTCCGTTTCGGAATCTCTATCTCTCAGTTTTTACCGTATTTTCGCCATCAACTGCAATTATAGTGCATTTTCTGGTGAAAATCCAATAATACAACTTTACTGCAATCAGGCAGACTGTTTCTTTCCTGTCTTGATCGTTGCCGCATATGCGCTGTTGCACAGGCCGAGCACAGCAGAAAGCACGAACAGCGTCTCGATCCCCAGTGTCTTCCAGATCCACCCGCCAAACAGCGCAATGAAGATCGTAATCATATGATTGACGGATACACCGGTCGAGATCGTGGCACGGACTTCATCCGGGGTATCTGAGATATCCTGAACATATACGTTGGAAGCCATTGATGCCAGCGAGATGATCGAGTCGAGGATATAATTCACGCAGCATATGATGAAAGCGACATTCATCGGGAAGATATGATGCGCAAAGCCGTAGAAGAAGCAGACGATGACCAGGATCAGGGTGTCCGAGATCATGACGGTCTTATACCCGATCCTGTCAATGAGTTTTCCGATAAGCGGCGAAAGCAGGAAACTGCAGATCGCTGAAACGGCAAACAGTATGCTGATCATCATGGCATTCGCGCCGTAAAACAGCACGAGTACATACGGGCCGAAGGTGAAGAACACCTGTTTGCGCGCGCCGTAGAAGACCTCCAGCATATAGTACTTCGTATATTTCTTTTTGAAATAGAAGCGCCGTTTATTCTTGTCCTGAGCACTGGAGCCTGTTATGCGCAGACTGGAAATAAAGCCCAAACCGATAATGGCGGCACTGACCGCGAATACGATGCGGTAGATTTCCGGCGTTGCCTTGACAAAAGAGAATACCGCGATGATGACCAGGAATCCCGCCAGGGTACCGATCTGCTGTACTGAGTTCTGATACCCGAGCGCTTCTCCCCCGCGGCCTTCCCGGGCATACTGCAGTGACAGTGTATGACGCATTCCCAGCTGCATGTGTTCACCCAGCGAATAGATGAATATGCACAGGATGACCATGACACGGCTCGCGGGAACAACGCTCTGTGCCGCCATACCGACCAGCATGAACAGCGCGCCGATCTTGAAGATGCGCTCAGCTGAGAACATATACAGCACTGCGAGAATGAACACGAGCAGCAGTCCCGGCATTTCCCGGAAGAACTCTGAAACGCCCTTGTCGTAGCCGGACATGCTTACGACTTCGGCCAGGTAATTGTCCAGTATTCCTTTATAGAGTCCGTATGCCAGGCCGAATGTGATAACAGACAGAAAGAATGCCCTGTATTTCGATTCAGGTCTGAAAACTGCTTCCAATCGTTTTTTCATTCAGGTACTCCATTCCATGTCTGTGTCCCGGTCAAAAAGAGAGCTCAGATATTCAGATAATTATGGTAGCGTGTCGGAATGCCTTCCCGGTACAGATGCGAGTCATTGGAGAGCATCAGCATTTTCGGGATCACGATTCCATCGGTGCTTGAAAAATCGATTACGGAAAAGCCCGTATGGCTTATGTCAAAATGCGTGCTGAAATGCGGATATGGGGCATTCAGGACAACGCTCAGGAAAGCAAGCCCGAACCCCTGGTGTGCAAACAGCGCGATGCGCTTGTTGTTCGGGAACTTCTCTATGTAGCCTCCGCGTTCCGCGTCAAACACATAGCCCTGCGCTTCCAGGAACGCCCAGGTCTCCTTCTGGATCCTCTTGATGCCTTCTTCAAACTTCGTCCCCTCAAAGGCAGGATGCCTGTACCAGTCAAAGCGGAGCCTTGCCAGTTCTTCGGAAGCAAACAGCTTCTTCATCTCCGGCGCAGCGTATCCCCAGTTCAGGCGGCCCGACGCTTCCGTGACCGTCAGCTGTCTCCAGGCATATTTCTCATTGGTCCAATCAAGCGTAACCGGCACTTTTTTGAGGATCTCACATGTCGGCCTGCAGGTCTCCTGTGCACGGTTCGAGCTTGAAACATAGATCTCATCCAGCCCATATTGTGACAGTCTGCGCGCAACAGCCTCCGCCTGGCGCTTGCCCAAAGGTGTCAGCTCGTCGGGATCATAAGTAGGGTCTCCGTGCCGGATATAATACAAAAGCATGCTTTCTGCCTCTCCTTTGCCCGTTTCTTATCTGCACTGCCCGCAGAATTCCGCGATCTTCTTTTCGTTCTCCTCATTAGGCCTGCTCTTCGGATCGATCAGCACGAGCGTGGCTGCAAGCGAAACTCCACCCAGGCAGTCCGTCAGTTTCCCGAACGCCTTTTCTGCGCCCGACCCACCCTGGCAGGCAAATGCAGCGATCTGCTTTCCTTTCAGGTCTTCCAGATTATCCCGTATGAAGGTTCTCAGCGGCGGCGTCATATTTCCTGCCCAGACAGGGAACCCGAAGATGATCTGATCATACTTTTCCGCCTTGAACTCATACGGAAGCAGCTTGGGCGTCTCAGCCATAACAGCACTCTTGCCGCCCCAGAAGAACTTTCTGAAACCTTTGTCCGGATACTGCTTTTCAGGACGGATCTCAATCAGATCGGCACCGAGCTCTGCCGCGATCTTTTGGGCTGCATAGGTGGTATTGCCGCTCATGGAGTAGTAAACGATCGCTGTGTTCATATACGTTCCTTTCATTCGCTTCATTTGTTTTCCGGGTCGACCTTGATGTCAGAAACCGCCACCAGGGTCGCTTCGCCGCTGATGGAAATCCTGCCGTTTCCCTTTATCTCACATTTCAGATAACCGCCGCGGCGGGATGCCTGGTATGCACGTATGACCGGCTTTCCGAGCTCCTTTGCCCAGTAGTCGCCGATCTGGCAGTGCGCCGATCCGCATACCGGATCCTCCGGCACAGCCACCTTCGGGCAGAAGCTTCTCGACACGCAGTCCGTCTCGCTCCCGCGTGCAGTCACGTTCTGGAGACGTCCGGACAGTTTCATAAGCAATGCCTGGTCCGGTTCCATATTCCGGACGTCTTCCTCGCGTTCAAACACGCAGACCAGATCCAGCCCGATCACCGCACGCACAGGCCGGACACCGAAGGCACGTTCCATGTCATCCGTAACAGGGATCTCCGTGAGCGTATATGTCGGGAAATCCATCTCATACAGGTTCCCGCGGCGGTTCACCGTCAGCAGCCCGCTCATTGTCTGGAACCGCACCGTATCGCTGCCGGTTTCGATATGATTCAGGATCACGTAGCTTGACGCGAGCGTCGCATGCCCGCACAATTCCACTTCCGTTCCCGGCGTGAACCATCTCAGGTGATAGCCCTGTTCTTCCTTCACAATGAACGCCGTTTCGGAAAGATTGTTTTCCATAGCCAGCTTCATCATAAAGCTTTCCGCCGACCAGGCATCCATCACGCAGACAGCGGCGGGATTCCCAGCGAACGGCTTATTCGTAAACGCGTCAACGATATACTGCCGCATCTGTCATTTCCTTTCCCCTGCAGCGGGATCAGTAGCGCTCGCGGATCTCCTTGATCACGTGCGCAGTAGCCTTTTCCACCGTTCCGTCCTCGAACGGGTTCAGCAGGTTCCCGATCTTCAGCAGTTCAAAGTAACCCTTTGTACCGCCCGCCTTGCACAGGCGCAGGTAATCCGCCCAGGCCGCGCCCCTGTCTTCCTTCATGCGTCCGTAATACTGGAACGCGCAGATCTGGGACAGGGCGTACTCGATGTAGTAGAACGGATAGAGGAAGATATGCAGCTTCTGCATCCAGAAACCGCCCTCTTCCAGGAACGCATTCCCGTCATAATCCCGCCAGGGCATATACTTGAGCTCGATCTCACGCCACACGCTCCTGCGTTCCTTCGCGCTCATGTCGGGCTTCGCGTATACCCTGTGCTGGAATTCATCCACGCTGACCAGGTACGGAATGCTGGCCAGCGCGCCGATCAGATGCGCCGTCAGATATTTCTCGACCTTGTCCTCAAAGAAGTATTCCATCCACGGATAGGCGAAATGCTCCATGGTCATGGAGTGAATCTCATTGATCTCCGAAGTCGAGCCGCACAGTGCGCTCACCGGGATGCAGCGCATGCTCACATATCCCTGGAATGCATGCCCCGCCTCATGCGTAAGCACGTCCACGTCCGCGTCGGTGCCGTTGAAGTTCGAAAAAATGAAAGGCGCTTTGTAGGCGGGGAACCGCGTCATGTATCCGCCCATCTGCTTGGCCGGGCGTGTCTCGAGATCAAACAGCTGGTATTCCTTCATGAAATCGAAGAACTCGCCCGTCTCCGGGCTCATTCCACGGTACATCTTCTGTGCCTTGTCCACGAGTTCTTCCGTCGTGCCGATGGGCGCAGCATTGCCTTCCGGGAAATGCAGGCTCTCGTCATAATAGCGGAGCTTGTCAATGCCGAGCTTTGCCTTCTGCTTTTCATAGATCTCCGCCACGGCCGGGGTCACGATCTGACGGATCTGCTCGCGGAAGCGCGCCGCATCCTCCTGTGTATAGTCGAAGCGTCTTCTGGAAAGATACGCCATCTCCGTATAGCTCGGGAAGCCCATCTTCTGGGCCATCGTGCTGCGCAGCTGAGTCAGTTTCGTATACTGTGCGTCAAGCTCCGGGCTGATCTTCTCATACAGCCCGGCCCAAGCCTCAAAGGCTTCCTTTCTCTCCTGCCGGTCCGTGCTCTGCATATGCTTGAGCAGGCCGTAGAAGTTGCATTTCTCGCCCCTGAACTCCGTCGAGGCCACCGCAGTCGCTTTCCGGTAATCCTGGCAGATATCTCCGACCTCGATTGTCTCGGGGATGATGCGCTCATCCTGGGTCAGGAGGCTTGCGTCGATCAGTTTGAAGAGCTGTGGACCAAACTCATCTTCAAAATCCTTGCGGAACGCAGACGCCGTCAGGGCTTTGTCCCAGGCATTGTCCAGCGGAATCATCTTCGCCATTTCCTGCCGTGCCCAGCGCACTTCGTCGCTGTAGAATTCATCTGCAGTATTGATGGTATTGCGCACATACGCAATGGAAACCATCGTCCCTGTCTCCGTGCGCTTTTCCTGAACATCAAAATAGGCTTTGCGCACTTCCCGATAGTTTTTCGCGTTGATCACGCGCGCGGTCGCATCCTCAAGGACCTTCTTCAGGCCTTCCACATCCGGCCGCTTATACTCCATCTCACTGAACTTGACCATCCCGGTATCCTCCTTCGTTATCAAAACCAATCAAAACCTATATCCTAAATCCGAGTTTTCTCTGCATTAAGTAAAGCTCAGGAACAGGCCTGCGATCCCGAGCAGGATCAGGAACCCGCCGCCCAGTACGCCCGAGCGGAAGGACTTACCTTTCACGATGATCTCGTTAGGCTGGTCCGGATTATAGCGGATCTCCAGCTCATTCCCGTCCTTGTACTTGTTCGGGAATATGCTGTCCACATCGGCAGTCGCCTGCACGGTCTCTCCATCGGCCTCAAACTCGACTACAGGCGTATAATGCGTCGACCTGCGGCCCTTGTACCCGCGCACACGCTTCGTATCGCGCCCAACGATCGTTGCTGTTGCAGGCTGTGAGCAGCGCTTTCCCTTACTGAGCTGGATATATGCCATATATCCGCCCAGAACGATGAGGAACGCGCAGAAAATGTATTTGAGCATGTTGGTTCCCCCCATAAAAGAAAGATCAGAAAGTGATCGGCAGGAACGCTGCAATGACCGCGAACACGGCCGCGGGCAGCAGGTTCGCAACGCGGATCCTTTTCCCCCATACCAGGTTGATCCCGACGCAGAAGATCAGGACGTTCCCCACCAGCGACAGGTATCCCATCGCGGCATCCGTCATCACAGGCCGGATCGCGGATGCCAGCAGTGTCAGCGCGCCTTCCCAGAGAAAGACCGGGATCGCGGAGAACACGCAGCCCTTGCCCAGGGAACAGGTCATGACCATGATGATGATCAGGTCGAGGATCGCCTTGGCGCCCAGCGTCGACCAGTCACCCGCGATACCGTCCTGGATCGCGCCGACGATCGCCATCGCGCCGATACAGACCGTAAGCGAGGCGGTCAGGAACCCGTTCACAAATCCCTGGTCCTTCGCATTGCCGGTCTTGATCTTCAGCCATTCGCCGAAGCGTTCGAACCCGCGCTCGATATTGATGATCTCCCCGACCAGGCCGCCCAGTGCAAGGCAGGCAATCACAAGCATCGCGCCGCCGTTCGGGAACAGTTCGTGGTGCAGCATATACTGGAGCGCCCCGGCAATGCCGATAAACAGCGTTCCGACGCCGCATGCCATGGTCAGTGTTTCCTGATGCCGGTTCTTGAGAAGGCGTCCAAACAGATGCCCGCATACGCCGCCGGCAACGATCGCGCCTGTATTGATCAGCGTTCCTAACATTTCAAGCCCTTTCAGATGCCGTATCCGGCCTGTGCGAGCACGCTCAGTGCCTTATCCAGGTCTCCGGCCTTCACAAGGATATAATCCGTATTATACGTGGATACGGCAAATATGCCGATGCCGTTGTCCGCCAGGATCCCTGTCAGTTTTGAGAGGATCCCGATCAGCGAGAAATCCAGGGGGCCGGCGATCCGGAATCCGCGCCAGCCGTCCTCGCGCGCATCCGTCCGCGCGGGAACAGCGGATGTCTCGCATACGAGCGAAAGCTCTTCGTCCGTCTTTCCAAAGAAAAAGAAATCCGTCCCCAGCGGGATATCCGCTGTGGAGGAGATCTTGCATACGGTCAGTTCATACGGTAGTTTCTCAAGCCTTATCATGCTGTTCCCTCGGATCCATTATATACGCCCGGGCACGGCTTTTCCAGCCGTTTTCAGAAGAACTTCGCGACCTCGCTCAGTTCCTTGCGTGGACGCATGACGGGCGCAGCGCCGCGCTTGCCGACGGCGATCACGGACATGACCTCCTCGGTATCGGGAACATTCAGTTTCTCCCGGATCACTTCCGCATCACGGATGCCCATGATCAAAGTATCATATCCGGCGTTCCTGGCTGCCAGCGTGAGGTAAGCGTCATGCAGGCCCAGGTCATACGCACCCCAGCCGTTTCCGATCTCGTTGACGGGAGTACCTTCATGAAAGCCTACGACAT
>JAFZPO010000196.1 GCA_017550305.1 Clostridia bacterium | reverse complement strand
TGGGGTGCCGGAAACGGCAGGAACGGCGGCCGCTGGGGATGGTGATCCTTCCCTGATGCAATGGCCGGACAATGAAGATGCAGCAGAAGCGGCTGTCTGAAAGGAACCGTGCACATTCCCCTAAGACAGTGGTTTCAGATATACGAAAAGAATCCAGGAGGTAAAAAACGATGAAGAAATGGATAGCGGCAATTCTGGCAATTGCGATGCTTGCAATGACTGTCGGTGTGCTTGCAGAAGAGAATACACAGGCAAACCCTCAGCAGGACCAGACACAGACCACGACTGAAAACAGTCAGGAATCCGGAAGCGCGCATAAAGGCAGCCAGAGAAACAAGAAAGAGAAGAGCGGTGAAACAGATGCCGTCTCCGGTGCGACCAGTACTCCAAACAACGGTTCTGACAACACGCAGGAGAACAGCCAGCAAGGTAAGAACGGCAAAGGCGGCAGGCAGTCCCAGGATGCGCAGAAGCCGGACAGCGGACAGACGCGCAAGGGAAGCCGTCCGCCGCAGAACGGCAGCGGATCGCAGAATAAACAGGCGCCCGGCAATGAGCAGGGACAGGATAAGGGTCAGAAGGCTGGCGGTGAACAGAAGCAAAAGAAAGGCAAGCAAGCCAAGCAGGCAGAGAGCCAGGCTTCCCAGTTCGATCCGGACAGTTTCGTAACGCAGGGAATCATCTCCCAGGAGACCGCCGACCAGATAAAAGCCTATCTGGAAGCACATCCGGCAGAAACGGCAGCAGAAGTCTCCGAGACACTGAAAGTACTGCTGGACGAAGAGATCATTACACAGACCGAATATGAAGCCATGCTTGCTGCAAGCACCGTGACAACCGTATAACAACGCAAAGGCCGGGAGATCAAACTCCCGGCCTGAATCATGTCCTGTGAAAAGATCCTGCTTACAGCCTTGCCAGATCCTCTTCATTGGCAAGGCGGATGCCGTGGTCACGCAGTACGGAGGCGGCGTGGATGTCATCCGCGACCTTGAAGACCATATAGGCATCTTCACTGGCCTTGCCCTGGAAGGCATACATGTACTCGACATTGACGCCTTCCGTGCTCAGTACCTTCAATACCTCATTGAGACCGCCGGGCACATTGGGGATCGCCACGGCCAGGACGGGGCTGATGCTGTGAATGAAGCCGGCATCCTTGAGCACGGTGGTCGCGGCGTATACATCGCTCACGATCATACGCCCGATGCCGAAGTCACTGGCTTCAGAGAGTGCCAGGGCACGCATGTCGATACCGTTGGCAGCCAGCACACTGGTGATGGCCAGCAGCGCGCCTGCCTTGTTTTCAACAAATACGGAAATCTGCTTGATGCTCATGTTTGACCCTCCTTAGATCTTGCGCTTGTCGATCACGCGGACAGCTTTGCCTTCGCTGCGCACGATGGATTTAGGTGCAACGAGCGTGACCTTGGCAGTCAGGCCCAGCATGGAGCGCAGGCCGTCCACAAGCTGCTTCTGGCGCTGAGCGATCTCGCCCAGGTTGTCGGTGAACATCTCGGGAGTCATTTCGACCTGAACTTCCAGCGTATCGCTGTTGCGTACACGGTCGACGATGATCTGGTAATTGGCAGGATAGCCCTGGTTGAGCAGGACGGTCTCGATCTGCGAGGGGAATACGTTGACGCCGCGGATGATCAGCATGTCATCTGTGCGTCCGCGCGGCTTGCTCATCTTCACATGCGTACGTCCGCAGGAGCATTTTTCATGGGACAGCACGCAGATATCACGCGTGCGGTAGCGCAGCAGCGGGAATGCTTTCTTGGTGATGGCAGTGAAGACCAGCTCGCCCTGTACGCCGTCAGGCAGCACCTCACCAGTATCGGGGTCGATGACCTCGGCGATGAAGTGGTCCTCATTGATGTGCATGCCTGTCTGTTCCGAGCACTCAAAGGCGACACCGGGCCCGCTCAGCTCAGTCAGGCCGTAGATATCAAATGCCTTGATACCGAGCGTATCCTGGATGCTCTGGCGCATCTCCTCAGACCAGGCCTCGGCGCCAAAAATACCGGCCTTCAGGGGGATCTGGTCCGGGGTGAGCCCCATTTCCTTCATGGACTCGCCCAGATAGGCGGCGTAGGAAGGCGTGCAGCAGAGGATGGTGGCCTGCAGATCCATGATGAACATGATCTGGCGTTCCGTATTGCCGCTGGAGGTAGGGATGGTCAGGCATCCGACCTTGTGGCTGCCGCCGTTGAGACCGGGGCCGCCGGTAAAGAGACCGTAGCCGTAAGAGACCTGGCAGACGCTCTCATTGCTGCCGCCGGCAGCAACGATCGCGCGGGCACAGCAGTCTTCCCACAGATTGATATCGGCCTGCGTATAAAAAGCTACAACACGCTTGCCGGTGGTACCGCTGGTGGACTGGATGCGAACGCAATCCTTGAGGGGTGCGCCCATCAGGCCGTAGGGATAGGCTTCGCGAAGGTCAGCCTTGCTCAAAAAAGGCAGCTTGTGCAGATCTTCGGTACCCTTGATATCATCGGGCGTCAGGCCCTTCTCTTCCATCTTCTTACGGTAATAGGGTACGTTTTCCCAGACATGCCTGACCTGCGCTACGAGACGCTCATCCTGGAGAGCTTTCAGCTGCTCACGGGGCATGGTCTCGATCTCAGGCTGGAAATAGCGTTCAGCCATAAGGCAACACCGTCCTTTCGATTAGAAAAACAGATTATGCGTTCCTGCCAAGGGCAAAAGCTCGTTGGTTCAGTTCAAGATATTTTGCCGGGACCGTCGCGGCAAGCGCTTCCTGCCACACGCTCTCGGGAAAATCAAAGTAGTGGCTCAGACGTCCCATCAGCACGATGTTGACGGCCTTGCTGCTGCCGGCCTGCTCGGCCAGTGCCAGACAGTCGAGGGCATCCACCTTCGCGCCGGCGGCCTTCATCTTTTCCACCAGGTTTTCGGGATACTGCGCGGCACCTGTGACGACGGGCATGGGGTCGATCTGTTGTGTCGAAGTCACGACCTGTCCGTCGGCCTTCAGGTATGGCAGCCAGCGCGCCGCTTCAAGAAGCTCAAACGATACGATGAGGTCCGCTTCGCCCAGGTCGATCACGGGGGACGCGACGCGGTCGCCGTAGCACACATAGGTGACTACGCTGCCGCCGCGCTGGGACATGCCGTGGACTTCGGATACCTTGACGTCGTATCCCTGTGTCAGAAGCAGATGGCCCAGCAGTTTGCTGGCCAGGAGGCTGCCCTGTCCGCCGACGCCGACGATCATGATATTACGCGTTTTCATCATTCAGCCCTCCTTTACGGTGCCCGCAAAGGCGTCAAAACGGCACAGCTGGCTGCATACACCGCAGCCTACGCACAGCGTGGCATCCACGTGTGCCTTGCCCGCTTTCAGCGAAATGGCGGGGCAGCCGATCCGCATGCAGCTCTTGCAGCCGATGCACTTGTCTTCCAGTACCTGCAGCGGCGGCTTATGCTTGACATATTTCAGGAGCGCGCACGGACGGCGGCTGATGATGACTGAGGGTTCGTCCGCAGCCAGTTCTTCCTTGACGGCCGTATCGCAGGCTGCCAGGTCGTAGGGATCGACCACGCGGACGCGGTTAAAGCCTATGGCCTTGCACAGGCTCTCCAGATCGATCTTGCCGGCCGGGTCGCCCTTGATGTTATATCCGGTGGTCGGATTCTGCTGGTGGCCTGTCATGCCCGTGATGGAATTGTCGAGGATGATGACGGTGGAGTTCGACTGGTTATATGCGATATTTGCGAGTCCCGTCATGCCGCTGTGCATGAAGGTGCTGTCACCGATCACGGCAACGGTCTTGTGCTCGCTTTCACTGCCCAGAGCTTTGTTGAAGCCGTGGATGCTGCTGACAGAAGCACCCATGCAGGCAGTCATCTCGATGGAAGAGAGCGGGGCAACAGCGCCGAGCGTGTAGCAGCCGATATCGCC
>JAFZPO010000005.1 GCA_017550305.1 Clostridia bacterium | reverse complement strand
GTATAAGCTGGATGCCGATACGCATGGCGAAGAAGCACTTGCTACCTTTACGAGGAATCTGGCAGATGTAGTGGCCGAAGCGGAACGCCGCGGGATGACGATCGCGATCGAGCCGGTATGGAACCATATCGTATATAATGCTGACCGTGCGCTACAGGTCCTGCGCGATATCGGGAGCAGGAACCTGCGAATCATCCTGGATCCTGTAAACCTGCTGTGTCTGGAAAACATCGATGAGCGTGACAGTGTGATCGCGGACGCGATCGACAAGCTCGGTGAGCGCGTGGCGATGGTGCATCTCAAGGACTTTATCGTGCGTGACGGCAAGCTCGTCAGTGTGGCTGCGGGAACGGGGAATATGGACTATACCCGCATCCTCCGGTTTATGAAGGAGCGGAAACCGTTCATCCAGGCAACCCTGGAGAATACTGACAACACGACAGCAGTTCCTGCACGGCAGATGCTGCAGGAACGCTATGATCTAGAGTAATAGTTGTAAAGGCTTGTTTCTTCATGCGTTATCAGCTCGGACACCCGTGACTTGAGTCATGGGAGGAGAGCTGCTCACCTGCCTTTCGGTTAAGTAATGCTTTGTTGTTTCCAGCAGCTTGAGTTTCTTGTAGAACGCGGAATTGGTTACGACCGTTCCGTCCAGTTTCGTCAGTGCGAAGTATCCCGAGGAACGTCTGCCCTTGATAAAGCATTCTGTTCCGCTGTACCTGACCTTGTCCCATCGCCGGTATCCGAATATCCTGTATTCAGCCTGGTTCCGTTTCCGAATCCCGCCTTTCAGTATCTTTGCCTTGTGTATCTGCCGGTTATGACAGCGTACCGGGACTTTCAGGATCGTTTCTCCCAGCGGTTTCGCGTTGAGACATCCCGTTATGCATCTCGCATCACTCGTATGTGTCTTGGGGATCCCGTTCTTCTCCCGGATATACTTGGTGATATATCCCTTTGTTTCCCATACGGGGACTGTCAGGGTATCCCGAAGCCGTGCGAGAAGTGTTTTTCGCATGATTCCCATGAACGCGGCATCACGCTTCGGTTTCCTTCTCTTTACTGTTTCCGGAAGCGTGATCTTTCCTTCGTGCAGTGCCTTGTGGCACTTGTCACAAAGTGTGATCAGGTTATCCGGCGCGTTTCCTCCGGTCTTCCGTGTCTCTATATGATGGATATGGAACCGGGTATCCTCTTTCTGCTGTTTCCTGCAGCATTGGCAGGTATATCCGTCCCGGTGCAGGACGTACTGTCTCACATTGTAGTAATCGTACATCTCGCCCGTCTGGTAATCTGTTCCGGCAGGAAGGGGCTTTCCTTCCTCCATCGCTTTCAGACGCTGGAGATCGAACTCCGCGGTCTCAATGACCACTTTACTGACAGGCAGGATCTTCAGGATCTGCCAGACCGCGGTGATGTGTTCCCCGATCTTCACCTCAACGGACGGAGCGAGCCAGCCTTTGTGCCTGCTGTGCACGCGGTTATCGAACCTGGGCTGACGGTATCTGGTCTTCCGATATCTCCTGGATCTCCGGAACTCCCTGCGGTCGGAGAGGTTCTTTACGACATCACTGCGGGGACGCAGTTCTTCCGCATAGAGTTCTTCCTTCTCCGTGCATGCGGAAAGCCCGACATGCCTGCTGCCGGCATCCACACCGAGGATGACCGGCTGTGTTTCCGTTCCGCTCTCATAGAGCAGCCGGACCGTGAACGGACAGCGCTGTACCACTTCCGCTTCGCCGGACCTGAGGAGCCTCCGGACGAAGCCGTGCCGTTTCGTCGGCATAAGCGGCTGTCCGTCTTTACTGACCACATATACCATAACGGCACTCCTTCCCTGGACTCATACGTTTAAAGCTGTAAGCCGGTACGTATGGAACCGTTGTGTCACCTTCGCCGATGTTGGAAAGGCTTTTTACGGCCGTCACACTGTTCTTACCCCGCGGAACTTTTAATGACGGTCAACAGAGCCACAGACCAGGTGATACATCCATGGGTGTTATGACCTTTCCAACGTAGGTCCCGAAGACCTTGGGCTAGTCAACTCCGGGCTCACTCCTGCAAGCCCGCGACTTCAGTCGTGGGTCGTTGACGATGTCCTACCTCCGAAACGGCGGTCTCTGCGAGCATACGCATCCAGCGCGGCATGATAATCATCCAGTGAGAAGTCCGGCCACAGGACAGTCGGGAAGAGCATTTCCGCATATGCGCACTGATACAGCAGGAAATTGCTCTGGCGAAGCTCGCCGCTGGTGCGGATCAGCAGGTCCACATCCGGCAATCCGTGCGTATAAAGCTCCGCTTCCAGATCCGCCGCGGTAATGTCTTCCGCCCGGATCTCCCCGCGCTCCGCTTTTTCCGCCAGTTTCCTTGCGGCCCTCAGGATCTCGTCGCGTCCGCCGTAATTGATGGCGATGTTCAGCTTGAGACCCGTGTTCGCTTCCGTCCGCTTTTCAGCCTGGATCACAGCCTGGCGCTGCGGGCCGGGAAGCCCGTCCTTATCCCCCAGGATGCGGATGCATACGTTCTTTTCGTCGAGCTCGTCGATCTCGCTTGTGAAATACTCGAGAAGGAGATTCATCAGCGCGCCGACTTCCGCCGCACTGCGTTTCCAGTTTTCCGTGGAAAAGGCAAACAGCGTCAGCGCCTCGATTCCGATATCACTGCTCTCACGGATGATCGCGCGCAGTGTCTCGGTACCGCGGCGGTGTCCCTGCGCTACCTGCAGCGCATGTGCCTTCGCCCAGCGGCCGTTTCCGTCCATGATGATCGCCACATGGCGCGGCAGGCGTTCCCGCGTATCGCTCATTTCCCTTCTCCTTTTGGATCGCCGTCCCTGAACCAGGCCGCGATCACAGTGTTTCCGCGTACAACGAGTACGCGCGGCGTAAGATCCTCCCCCGCCGCGCGCTCTCCGGTAAACTTGATGTCAGGCGTCCGGCCAGCTGCGCTGAACAGTTCCAGCGCCTGCGCCAGCGGCAGGCCCAGGCAGCTTTTTGCCAGGGCGTCCGTTTCCACCGTATGCTCCGTCAAACCGCCATGATCTCCTTTTCCTTGTCGGCAGCGATCTTGTCGATTTCCTTGATGGCATTGTCGGTCGCCTTCTGCATTTCGTCCTCAGCCTTGCGCTGATCGTCTTCGGTGATCAGGCTGTCTTTCTTGAGCTTCTTGAACTGCTCCATGGCATCGCGGCGGATATTGCGGCTGGCCACCTTGGCTTCCTCAGCCGTCTTGCGCACGACCTTGGTCAGTTCACGGCGGCGCTCCTCGTTCAGTTCGGGAACGATCAGGCGGATCACATGGCCGTCATTGGACGGGTTCATGCCCAGATCGCTCTTCTGAATGGCCTTTTCAACGAGCGGAATGGCCTTGGGATCCCACAGGCTGATGACGAGCATGCGCGGTTCGGGCGCAGAGATATTGCCCATCTGATTCAGCGGCGTCTGCGTGCCGTAATAATCAACAACAATGCGGTCCAGGATCTGCGGGTTGGCACGGCCGGCGCGCAGTGAGGCCATCTCACGCTTGAAATTCTCGCGTGTTTTGCCCATGCGGTCAGTTGCGTCCTTAATAATATCTTTGTACTCCGGCATACTTGCATCCTCCGTTTCTCTATCTCGTCTGCACATATTTTATCGCCTTTTCAGGCGTATGGCAACCCCTAACTTATTCTTCCTCCGGCGGGTCCGCCAGGATGACCTTCACCTTTTCCACGCGTACACCGTGCGCTTCCAGTACGCGGACAGTGAAGCGGTCCCAGGTAAAGCTGTCGCCCGCCTTGGGGAAGCGGTCCAGCTGCTCGGTCACCCAGCCGCCTACCGTGTTGTATTCGGAATCGAACTCCTGCGGCTCATAATCACATACGTCAAACAGGTCATAGATGTTCGTGTCGCCGTCCACGATGAACGTATGCTCGTCGATCTGGATGATCTCGTCCTCGACGGCGTCGCGCTCGTCATAGATCTCGCCGACGATCTCTTCCATGATGTCTTCCATGGACACGAGGCCCAGCGTTCCGCCGTATTCGTCCACGACGATCGCGGCCTGGATATGCCGGTCGCGGAACTCACGGATGATCGAGGAGATCATGCGCGTCTTATGCACGAACAGCGGCGGCGTCATGAGATCGTCCAGCGTCACATCCTGGCCTGCGGCAATCGCCTTGACCAGCTGCTTTGTGGAGATCATGCCGATGATATTGTCGATAGTATCACGGTAGACAGGGATACGCGTGTAGAGCATCAGCTCGTCATTGAGCTCAGGTACCCCGTCCTCATAGTCGATCGCAACCAGGTCCACGCGCGGAGTCAGGACATCCATTGCCATGGTATCGGTGATCTCGATGGCCGACTTGATGAGCTCGCTTTCTTCCTCGGTGAAGACGCCTTCTTCTTCGATATTGTCCACCAGCTCGACCAGTTCCTCGCTGGTCATGTCCGGGGTCTCCTCCTTGGGCATCCAGATATGCTCAAAACGGCCCACGAGCTTTTCCACGGCGAACACGACCGGCTTGAACAGCGTCATGGCCGCCTTCATGGGGTACGCGAACCTGCGCGCCAGCTGGTCAGGCAGTGCCGCGGCCACGATCTTCGGCAGTGTTTCACCGAAGATAAGCAGCAGTACGGTGATCACGGCGGATGCGATGATTGCGCCGTCCGGGATATTGAACACACGGACGAACAGCATGGTGGATGCTGAAGAAGCGGCGATATTGACCAGGTTATTGCCTACCAGGATCGCAGAAAGCGCGCGCACATACTGGTCAATGATCTGCAGCTCGGTCTTCGCTGTCCTGTTGCCGTTCTCGGCCGCCTTTTCAATACGGAACCGGTTGGCCTTGGCGAATGTGATCTCAGCGGAAGAGAAGAACGCGGAGAGCACGATCAGGAGCATGATCAGCAGGCAGAGCAGCGTAGCTATCACTTGGCCGCACCCCCTTTCGGGGCGGCAGGCTTGGGCATACTGTCGTCTTCGTCATAGATCTCTCCGACGATCTCTTCCAGGATGTCCTCCATCGTCAGCAAGCCCAGCGTATTCCCTGCTTCGTCCTGAACTATGGCAATATGCATGCGGCGTCCCGACATGCCCTCGAACACATCGCTGACCGGTGTATCCGGGCGCACGAAGTACGGACGCGTAATATACTCACGCAGGTCAAACGTGCCTTCACCCATAAGCTTCCACAGGCAGCGCACGGACCGGGCAATTCCCACTATGCGATCAAGCGTCCCGTCGTAGACAGGGAAGCGGGAGTATTTATTCTCAATCAGTACTTTCTTCAGCTGTTCACGCGAGATGTTGATGGGGATCGCGACCATGTTCTCACGCCGCGTCATGACCTCACTGGCCACGATATCGCCGAAGTCGATGGCAGACTTGATAATATCTGATTCCTCATGGTCGAACACGCCTTCTTCCTCGGCGCCTGTGACCATTGAAGCCAGCTCATCCTCTGTCACGCTCGGCTGTGACGATGCATGCCTGCTTATACGGTTTTTGGCAAAACTACCCAGGCCGGTCAGCACCACGGCGATCGGCTTGAGCAGGATCATGCAGATGCGTATCGGAAGCGCGGCCCACAGCATATAGGCATCGCTGTTTGCCCGCGCGATATTCTTCGGGATCGTTTCGCTGAAGAAGAACACCAGCAGCGTCATGACAACCGTTGCCACGACGGAACCGCTGTCGCCCATCCACTGGATCGCCTGCATCGTAGCGATAGATGCGCCGGCAATGTGGATGATGTTGATCGCTATCAGCAGGGTGACGACCGTACGGTCAAACTGCTCGACTATTCCCACCACGCGCTCCGCGCGGCGGTCGCCGTCGTCAGCCATCACCTGCATGCGGATCCGGTTACAGAAGGATAAGGCCGTTTCAGCGCCGGAAAAAAAGCCGCCGGCCAGGATCAGAATGATTAACAGAATACTTCGCGGGACCGCATCGTCCATGGAACGAATTCACTATCCTTTTCGGTAAAATCAGATATGATTATGACATATTTCGGGGTTGAATGCAAGTGTTTTTCATTGCGAATTGAAATCATGGAAAATAGCACGAAAGCTTTGTTTTTTCTGAAAAATCGTTTTTTCTCGATAACAATACCCTTTATACATTCAGATATGAGCTGCAAAAAGAATGAAGCTCGTCGATGCTTGCTCCCGCAGTATACCATACAAGCGAAACGTCAATGGTGCCATATTCATGAGCAACATAATTACGCATGCCACGGATTTTCCGCCAGGGAATCTCTGGATGAGCCTCCTGAAAAGCTGAACTAAGCCGCCCTACCAGTTCACCGATTTGTAGAATGCACATAGCGATAGCATTCTGATAAGTAGTACTCTCACGAAAGCGTTCCTCCGAACGCCCAAAGTCTCTGTGAGCTGTTTCGATTTGGTCGCAATATATCAGGATATGTCTGAGTATATTTTGATCCCTCTCAATTGTTTCCATAAATCAAAATCTCCTCTGACTGGATACTATGCAAAAAATCCGGTGAAAGCATCTGTGTTGTCAATACATCCAACTTTTTACCAAAGCCATCCTCCAAATCACAGAAAAGGTCACCTAACGCCAAAAGATCTGTCATATTACCACGTTCCACACGAAAGTCAATATCACTTTCCGATGTTGCCTCTCCTCGGGCATAGGAGCCAAAAAGATAAAGTGCCTTGATATCATAGTTACGGGCAATAGGCACAGCAATCTTCTTTATCTCGTCCAGCGTATAAACATTATTGTCCATATGTGTCAGCTCCTTTCCAGAATCATTATATCACGGAAACATGTAAATGCAACTGCGTGCCAAATCTTCTACAACTGCGTGCCAAATCTTCTGCAATACGATTTTGCCAAATCTTCTGCAACACGATTGCAGCAACTTTTTTCATGTAATACAAAAATCGCCATCTGATAGATGGGATGATTTGCACTTTATTATCAGTGGCAATTCTGATATACTTTGAATAGGAGGTGCTCGTGAAATGACGTATATCCGACCGGTTTCCAGCCTTGAAAACTACGCAGAGCTCCTTAGCCTTTGTGATGAGGGATCTGTCGTATATCTAACTGAAAATGAACAAAGCAAATATGTGATCCAGGTAGTGAGAGAGTATGAGAAATTGAAGGCAACAGTTCAGCTTCTTGCCGAACTTTCCAAAGGCATTGAGTCTTTCCGAACCGAAGAAGAGTGGACTCTTGAAGAAGCCTTTGAAGGGCTGGAGAATTGACAATAGCCTGCGTAATTGTATTCAAAGGATCCGGATAAGTCTTAGTAAAAATTCCCGACACTTCAGTTCCGAAGAAGTGCCGGGTTTTTCTTTATATATGCAGGCGTTTATGGCTGTTAAATATAAGCAGGCGAATTCCGATACAGCAGATAGAACACGATTGCTATAATCAGCAGTATCACACCGTCTATCAGAATGAACTGGTCTTTGTGTACGCGTTTTGCCTGGCGCTCCATCTTATAATCATAGAAGCTTTGCGTGTCTTCCGGTCTTTTAAACAGGCTGAAAAGCATCAGAAGATTACGGAAGGCATAGGAGAATATATCAAAGATATCGGTCTCGCTGGAGAGCAGTATAACGATACCGAATCCGAGATAGAATACGGACACGACGAAGAATCCGTCGCTCAGCCAGCGGAAGTTCATTCCCGCAAGGACCTTCCAGTTAAAGCCACGGAATGTGGCAAGAGCAAGCGACAGTCCTGTTCCGATTACAAACCCGATAATCAGCGGTAACCAGCCGAACAGGCGCTGCCTTCTAGTAAAAGTAGACTTCTTCATACTCCATCGACTCCCTGAAAAGGCCGGGGCTTGGCATTAGATGCCAAGCTCCCGTTTGTACTGCTCGAATTCCTCGTCATTGCACTGGACAAAGTGTCCGGGAAGGATCTCGCGCATAGTCGGCGCCTGCTTTGAATAGTCATGCGCAGAAAGAGGATCATATTTGATGCGTACGCGCTGCTTCTCATACATCGGGTCAGGCAGCGGGATAGCGGACAGAAGGGACCTGGTATACGGATGCAGCGGGTGGGCAAACAGCTCATCGGAGGTAGCCAGTTCGACCATCTTGCCGTAATACATGACGCCGATCCTGTCGGAGAAGTACTTGACGACGCTCAGGTCATGAGCGATGAAGATCAGGGTCAGGCCCAGCTTGTGGCGAAGGTCGTTCAGCAGGTTGATAACCTGCGCCTGGATCGATACGTCCAGAGCGGATACGGGCTCGTCGGCAATGATCATTTCCGGGTTCATAACGACTGCGCGCGCTACGCCGATGCGCTGGCGCTGGCCGCCGGAGAACTCATGCGGATAACGGCTGGCATGCTCACGGACCAGGCCGACCATGTCAAGCACATTATATACTTTCTCGTCAATGACTTCCTTGTTCTTTTCGCCGCGGATCACAAGGCCTTCCGCGATGGTCTCATAGACTGTCTTACGGGGGTCCAGCGAAGCAATAGGATCCTGGAAGATCATCTGGATCTGCGTTATGTAACGCTGCTTCTTCGCGATCTTGTACTCGTAGCGGTACTTCTTTTCAAGCTCTGCACGTTCCTGGCCGGAAGCCTTCTCGATCAGAGGCTTATATTTTTCCTTGACTTCGTTCGCCAGGTCCATGCCATGCAGTTTATCGCAGTTGAAATGGTCAAACCTTGCATCGCGGATCTCTTTCTGCTGTTCCGCAATGAACTTTTTCAGTTCGGCCTTTCTCTCTGCCGAGGCAGTCTTCATCTCTTTGCGGGCATTCCTGATCGCCGTCTTATAGGACAGGGTGCCGGCGGCAATCCTCTTGCCCTTGAAATAGACATTGCCGGAAGTGATATCGTACAGCTTGATGATCGAACGTCCTGTTGTGGTCTTGCCGCAGCCGCTCTCGCCTACCAGGCCGAATACTTCGCCCTTCTTGACATCGAAGCTTACGTCATCAACGGCCTTGTTGAACTTGAAGTACTGGCAGAGATGCTCTACCCGGAGCAAGACTTCTTCATCCTGATTATGCATTCTCTCGTTCCTCCGCTTTGGCTTTCATAGTCGCAATGCGCTCGGTAACGGCCTTGGGCGGATCCACTTTAGGCGCATCGGGATGGAGCAGCCAGGTAGCTGCCCAGTGTGTCTCTGTGATCGGGAATGCCGGCGGTTCCTCTTCGAAATCGATCTGCATGGCATAGCGGTTGCGCTCGGCAAACGCGTCGCCCTTGGGCGGATAGATCATGTTCGGAGGCGTGCCGGGGATCGAATCCAGCTTATCCTTGGTATCCAGGTTCGGCATGGAAGCGAGCAGCGCCCAGGTATAGGGATGGGCAGGCTCGTAGAAGACTTCGTTGGCAGTACCGTACTCAATGATCTTGCCGGCATACATGACGGCGATCTTGTCGGCCATGTTCGCAACGACGCCCAGGTCATGGGTGATAAAGATGATGGACAGGTTGCGCTCAGCCTTCAGCTTGTTGATCAGCTCAAGGATCTGTGCCTGGATGGTCACATCCAGAGCGGTGGTCGGCTCATCGCAGATCAGGATATCGGGGTTCGCCGCCAGGGCGATAGCGATAACGATACGCTGGCGCATGCCGCCGGAAAACTCGAACGGATACTGGCGGTAACGTTTGCGCGGCTCGGAGATGCCCACTTCCTCCATCAGCTTCAGGGCCTTGTTCTTGGCCGCCTGCTTTGTGATCTTGAGGACCATGCCGGAAGCGTTTTCCTTCAGGTTGTCGATCAGGCGCTCAGCCTTCAGGTACTTGTTTTCGCCGGTTTCCTGCTCAATGACGGTCTCGTAATGGTTCTGCAGGCCGCCGATCAGCTGCGCGATGTTCTTCCTGGTCAGGGGCAGGTTGACGATCTGCGGTTCGGGAACCGTGTAGTTCATCTGCTTCTTGCGCTCGAGCTTCTTGTTATAGCGTTTCATCTGCTTCTCGTAGCGCGCGATCTTCCGGGCATTCGTACGCAGGCCGCGGTAGTAGGTACTGACGTAGTATTTCAGGCTCGAAGAGAACGTGCACGCGGCACTGTCCTTGACGATATCGATCGGGTCGATGGAAGCGTCGACCGTCTTGCGCAGGTCTTCAGCCATCGCCTTGATGTCTTCCGTCTGGAAAGCAGTCTCAAGCTTCTTGTCGATGTCTTCGTCTTCGCTGTCTTCGAGGTCGAGGTCGCCGATCAGTTTGCCCAGCGCGGCCTTCAGCTTTTCCACTGCTTCCCTGCGCTTTTCGGTCATCGCCTGGTCGTTATGCGTGACGCCGGCTTCGGCCAGCTTCTCGAAGTCATCCAGGAAATGCTCATCCATGTACTTGACATAGAAGGCATTGTTTTCCTTTACGTCACCCTCGCGCAGGGTGCCGTTGTTCGTTTCCTGATAATAGCCCATCGCCATGAACTCGGGCTTTTCAAAGGCCACGGCTTTCTTCAGGATCGTGAGGATCCCGTTCAGCGCGGTCTTGACGCTGCTGAAGTCCCCGCTCTTTTCCTGGGCACCGATGCCGCTGAGCAGTCCCCCGGCCAGCTGGGTGAGCTGCTGGGCGTCTTCGCTGACGACATAGGTATTCCTGGAATGCTCTGCGAAAGTCTTGATCTGGCGCAGTACGGGACGCGGGTTCTGGAACGCGTTCTTTTCGATCAGGAACAGCGCGTGCTCGATCTCAATGATCGCTTCCTGGGCGGACTCATAGGCATCGTTATAGCTCTGCTCCATGCGGATATGCCGCATTTCGAACTTGCGGAACAGTTCGCATTTTTCCTTGATCTCCCCCGCGCGCTCGGGCTGTGCGGAGACCATGTATTCCTCAAGCAGCTTGCTGCGCTTGAAGAAGCCTTCCTTGCAGGCGCGCTGACGGGCCTTGCCCTTGAGCAGCATGGCTTCGGTCAGCTGCTTGCCGATGCGCATGATCGGGTTCAGTGAGCTCAGCGGGTCCTGGAAAATCATTGCGATCTTGTCGCCGCGGATCTTATAGAAATCATCCTCGTTGATCTTCAGCAGGTCCTGGCCATCATAAAGGATCTCGCCGCCTTCAACAATGGAGTTGCCGGCCAGAATGCCCAGGATCGCCTTGGAAGTGACGGACTTACCGGAACCGCTCTCACCGACGATCGCGAGCGTTTCACCTTTGTTCAGGTCAAAGCTGATCCCGCGGACAGCCTGCAGCTTACCGGAAACCGTACGGAAAGAAATGCGCAGGTCGCGCACCTGCAGTTTCTTTTCCTGGCGTGCTTCCAGGTTTTCTTTCATAGCTGCCATATTACTCCACCCCCCTCAGAGAAGGATTGAATGCGTCGCGCAATCCGTTGCCGAACAGGTTGAACGAGATCTCCAGCAGGGAGATGAACAGCGAGGGGTAGAATATGATGAACGGATCTGTTGACAGGTACTGTTTGCCGTTTGCCAGCAATGTGCCGACGCTTGTCATGGTCGACGACTCGAGGTTGATAATGCCCAGGTATGTCAGCGAGGATTCGGAGAAGATGACACCGGGGATGACCAGGATCGTGCCCGTGATGATCGTGCCCAGGGAGTTCGGGAAGATATGCCTGAACATGATGCGCCTGTCGCTCGCACCGAGTGTACGCGCCGCCAGGACGTATTCCTGGCCTTTGAACCTATAGAACTGCATTCTGACGCGGCCGGACATGGGTATCCAGCCGGTCAGCACGAAGGCGAAGATCAGTGCACCTACCACGCCTACTTTCTTGGATAAGTGCAGCTGGAACAATACTGTGACGACCGAGAACGGGATACCGCTCAGGATATCGCTGATGCGCTCCATGATGATATCCACCTGGCCGCCGTAGTAGCCTTCAATCGCGCCGTAGATCGCGCCGATGAACAGGTTGATCGAGGACACGCAGATCGCCAGGATGAAAGAGAAGCGCGCGCCTGCAGCCAAGCGTGTCAGGATGTCCTGGCCGCGCCCGTTCGTACCGAACGCGAAGCAGGGTTCACAGTTGTAGCGGTACTGGAAGTATGTGTATTTGCAGATGCGGCACACATAGCTCTTGGCTGTGGAGGTACCGGTCACGCGCGCATAGGCAAGCGGCTTTTCCGGATCATTGTCCGCCGCGATGCGGATCGAATGATAGGAAGTGTCAGAAGGTGTCGTAGTCTTGTACTGAGGCTGCAGTTCGCCGTTCTTCAGCGTCGGAGCGCCCTTCTTGTCCACTACGTACCAGACGTTCGCGCTGGTCTGCTTGGCATCCTGGATCGCGGGATAGATGACCTGGATCCCGGTCTTGTCCTGCCAGGCCTGGATGTCTTCGTACTGATCGGGCGTCAGCGTCATGTAGATCATGCCGACAGCGTCGCCCATCAGGTAATAGTTATTGACTTTGAGGTCATAGAACGTGGTCTTCTTGCTCGCCGTAGAGTCGTTATAATCCGCACGGTAGACTTCCACGATGGGATCAAGGCCTGTTTCAATGCCCAGAGCTACATATGTATAATATGTCGCGTTGTTCACGGTCTTCCTGCTCGTGCCGTCAAAGCCCAGCCATTCCAGTCCCTTGATCTTGGGGGGAAGCTTTGCATAATTCAAGTACATCGTATCCGTCAGCGACAGCGTATAGTCGTTCTGGCAGGTCATGGGCACGATGATGGCATACAGCACGAGGATCAGGATAATGATCGCAGCGACAACGGAGCTCTTATTCTTCGCGAAGCGGATAAAAGCATCCTTGAAATAGCCGATCGGCTTTGTTTCCAGTTTTTTATCATGTGTCCTGCCTTCCATCGGCACGAATGCGAATTTCTCGGCAGGGATTTGTACATATTTTACACTCTTCATTACTTCTTGCTCCCCATTCTGATTCTCGGATCAATGAAGCTGTAGCTCAGGTCTACGACGATTCCGCTCGCCAGGCCGATAAACGTATAGAACGCGCTCAGCAGCATGAAGAAGTTATAGTCAGGTGTCGCTGAAGTAATGGATGCGATGTACAGCGGGCCGACGCCCGGGATACCGAAGATCTGCTCAATGATGAGCGAGCCGCCGATAATGCCGATGAATTCGCCCAGGATCATGGGGAAGATCGGCACCATGGAATTGCGCAGCGCATGACGGACGGTCGTCTGCGCGCGGGAAAGGCCCTTCGTACGCGCCAGCAGCAGATACTCGCTGGTCAGGACCTCGGTCAGTTCGGCACGTGTATATCTCGCCAGGCCGGCGACCGTGCCGAATCCCAGTGAAATGATTGCCGGGATAACGGAGACGAACATGCTCCAGCTGAAGAAGTCACGTCCCGAATTCATCTGGAACGGGAACCATTTCAGTTTGAAACACAGGAAATACTGGACAAGGAAGGCGTATACGTAACTGGGAACAGAAACAAAGATCATGACCCCGGTGGAGATCACATGATCCTGCCATTTGTTTTTCTTGAGGGCTGCGTAGATGCCGAGCATCAGCCCGAGCGGTACGGCAAATATCATGGTGTATACGTTCACCATCACCGTAGCCGGCATCTTTTCAATGAACTTGGCCCATACATCCTGTCCGATGTACAGCTGTTCGCTGACGCCCCAGTCGCCGCCGATCAGGGATCTCTGGACAAAGATCACATACTGCTCGAGGATCGGCTTGTTATAGCCCAGCAGTTCCCTGCGGCGTTCGATCAGCTGCATGTCCTTGCCGAACTGTTCCGCGGGCTTGTTGGGAAGCAGTTTGATCAGCACAAAGCACATGGAGATGATGACTAAGAACACCACCAGCATCAGAATAACACGTTTTATTGTATACCTTAACATTGAACCCGAACCCCTCCATCATCATTCCGGCGCTGTTTCCACCGGTTCTGCGCCGCAATGACTGTGACACATAAATATACCGCCAGGCAGGGATATCCTGCGATACCCCTGCCTGGCACCGAATTGGAAATTACTTGTAGTTCAGGGTGCCGCCGTTCTCAGCAACGAAAGCATCCCACTCAGCATCGGTGTAGTTGAAGGTCATCAGGCGGACGCCGCCGCGGCCCATCGGGAAGACCTGATCCTCGGTGAAGAATTCGACCTGCATGCCCTTCAGGCTGGCAGAAGAGGAGTTCATCAGCGGGATGTAGTCATACACCTGCAGGTAGTTGTTTTCCAGAGCGGCCAGAACGATGATCTTCTCAGCGTTGTCAGCCAGCTTGAGCTCCTGCTCTTCTTCGCCGACCTTAACCTTGATCGGGTCATTGTTCAGAGCGGTATACCAGGTATAGGCGTCAGCATTATAGGTCACGCCGTTCAGCTCGATGTCCACGAAATCAGCAGTGGCATCATAGTGGCTGTCATACTGATAGTTCGGGCTTACGAACACCTGGAACAGGTTGTAGGGATTGAAGGTGGAGCCAGTCCAGCCAACGCCGAACAGCATATCCACGTTGTTGGCGCGCAGTGCATCGGCGAAGCCGTTGCCCAGGGTGCCGTCACGGGTGAAGGTCAGCTTGCCTTCCAGCTTGGTGCCCTTCACGGCCTCGGTGTAATTGTTCACGATGTAATCGTAACCATTGTTGTAGAAGACGCTGGTCAGGTTAGGAGTACCGACGGTGATCTCGATGACATCGTCATCATCCATCAGGCCCTGCTCGATCGCGATGTCATAAGCGGCATCAAAGTACTGCTTGGCCATCTCGAGGTTGTAGCCGGTGATGGAGTCGATCGCTTCGTCCATGTCAGCATACAGCTTGCCCTCGCCGATTTCATCGGCCAGGCCCCAGAAGTTGACGATAACCTGCTTGGCTTCGTCGGTAGCGCGGTAGGCAATACCGTTCTCCGGGTCAGCAACGATCTGGCCGGAATACAGCGCGAAGGCCGGGCCGTTGGTCGGGCTGGTGGCCAGGCAGAACTCGGCACGGTTCATGGCGAAGGCCATGGCCATACGGAACTCCTTGACAGTCAGGATGGTCTTGTTGATGTTCTCGCCGGCAGCCTGCTGGTTGGCGGTCAGAGCATCCAGATCCGGGTTGAACACCATCGCGTAGATGGAGTCGCCTTCGGAATAGTAGGTGTAATCGGAAGCAGCATAGGTCTCCATGTCGTCCTTGTTCAGGCCGTAGCTGTCCAGCTGGCCGTTCAGGAACATCTCCAGACGGGTGGCGGGCTCTTTGACGCAGTCATACTGCAGCTTGGTGGCCTGGTACCAATCCTTGGATACTTCATCGTTGAACGCGTAGAAGTACTCGTTCTTTTCCAGGGTGAAGATCTTATCGGACTGGAAGGAGGTCAGCTTGTAGGGGCCATAGGACATGGTGGTCTCCTGAGAGGTGCCGTAGCTGTTGGTGTAGACACCCTCTTCAACCTTGGCCAGGGAGTCATACAGCTCGATGTTGACCAGCGGGCAGCTCATACCATACTTGAGGTAGAAGCCTTCGGCGGGCTTGTCCAGGACCATCACGACTTCATAGTCGCTCTTGGCGAAATAACCGACTTCGCTGAAGTCCAGTTCAGGATAGGTCTTCTCGTATACGAAGTAGGCGGGCAGATCATCCTCGGTCTCGCCCCAGGCGGGGTTGCCGGTGGTCACGGGAGCATACAGAGCGTAGGTCTCGTCGGTAAGGGGCACAAGGCCTTCCTCGTCGGCCAGAGCAGCCAGCTCTTCCCAGGTATCCATGGCGAAGTAAGCATCACCGTAGGCACCGACGTAGTCAGCCAGGGTGTTGCCGCTCAGCCACTCAGACAGAGCGAAGTCGACGGCCAGGAACATGGGCTCGTTTTCGGGGCTGTAGTATTTGCCGTCCTCACCCTTGGTCAGGTCAGCCATCGTATACTTAGCATTCGTCCAGTTTTCCAGTTTCACGGTCTTGCCGGCATACAGGTAAGCCTGGGCGGCATGGATCACGACGTCGCCGGAATACAGGGAGTCAGCACGATAGTTGGCGGCGATGGGCTCGAGCATGCGCTTCACAGACTCCGCGATGTCATAAGCGGTGATGGGGGTGCCATCTTCCCACTTGATATCGTCACGGATCTTGATCAGCCACGCCTGATGCTCGGCGCCTTCTTCAAGGCCGTACTGGCCGATGTAATCGGCAGTCACGTCGATGGGATCCTCGGTCGCCAGATCGGGTACATACTTATATCCATCATAGGTATCGTTGTACTCGAAGCGGTAGTAACCGGTGGCAATCCAGTCCAGGATCTCAGAGTCCGTAGAGGTCTGATTCTGGAAGGGGCTCCAGTTGGTCGGGAATTCAGCCATAGCCACATTGTAGGTATAGGTGGCTGCAGGCTCTTCCGCCAGGGCTGCCATGCATGACAGGATCATGCACAGAGCCAGCACGAGGGCTAGCATTTTCTTCATAGTAACATGCTTCCTTTCTTTTATATGGTTCGAGATGAACGGGAAAATTATATCATAGCCGTCAATGGGGTGTCAACAAAAAAGTAACGCTTTAAAGGGAAAAAGTATGCATTTCTTTCAAATTATTTATGCAAAAAAAGAACCGGCAGGCCATTGTTACGGTCTGCCGGATGCATTATAAGGAAATTCAGCCTTCAAACGGGGCGCCGCACTGCGGGCAGAAGCGCGGCTTCCCGAGTTTGCCAGTTATTGAATTAAAATAGCGTTTAAAAAAGCGACAAAAAGTATTGATATTGCAAGGAAAACCCTTGCTTTTTTTATATATCTATGATATAATCTTTACGTTGGCACATATAGGTGTTCCGGAGGTGATGTCATGTTCGTCGAATGTGTGAAAAATAATGGTGTTCCTTACCTTAGG
>JAFZPO010000195.1 GCA_017550305.1 Clostridia bacterium | reverse complement strand
TGAGATCGCACCGAAAACGCAGGAAGACGAGAACGATGAGCAAGATAAGGTTCTTTAATGAACAGACGTTGTCCGCCCTGAAAAAGGCGGGCAACGTTCTGTTGTGTACGCATGTGAATCCTGACGGCGACGCTGTCGGCTCCATGCTCGCGGCGGCGCGGCTGCTGCGCAGAATGGGCAAGGAAACGGTATGCATCTGCCAGGACCCTGTCCCGTACACCATGATGTGGCTGGACGGCGCAGACAGCGTGCTCGCACCTGAGCAGGTCACAGGGCAGAATTTTGATACTGCACTCGCGCTCGACCTGCCCGACACGAAGCGGATGGGAACGGCCGCAGAGCTCTTTGAGACTGTGCCCGTCAGGATCCGCATCGACCATCATCCGAGCGCTGAAGTGTTCAGCGATTACGAGGCTGTGGACCGCACCGCGTCATCCACGGGCGAGCTGATCACCGCACTGTGGGAAGAGATGGGGTATGAGCTGGATGTGCCCGCGGCAGAGCAGCTCTATACGGCGATCAGCACGGATACAGGCAATTTCTGCTTCAACAACGTACGCCCGTACACGTTTGCGTGCATGGAAAAGCTGATGGCGGCAGGGCTCGATATCTCCGCAGCCGCGAGGCGCATGTTCCTGTGCAAGCCGCGCGCGTATGCCGAGGTACTGGGCTACGCGCTGAACTCGCTTCGCTATTTCGCGGGCGGCAGGGCAACATGCATGCATGTGACTGCCGAAGAGAAAGAGAAAGCGCAGGCAACGGATGCCGACCTGCATGGTATCGTCAATTTCGGACTACAGCTGGAAGGCGTGCAGATGACCTTCATGGCGGACGAGGCGCCCGAGGGCTGGCGCATCAGCCTGCGCGCACTGCCCGGCGCGGATGTCTCTAAGATCGCGCGCCAGTTCGGCGGCGGCGGGCATATGCTGGCGGCAGGATGCCGCATGCAGGGTACGTACGCTGAAATCGAGGAAAAGCTGATCATGGCTTTTGAGAAGGCGATCGGCGGGTAATGGACGGGTTTGTGAATGTCTTAAAGCCGCCCGGGATGTCTTCCGGTACGGCGGTCGCCATCGTCAAGCGTCTGACGGGGGAGAAGGTCGGGCATGCGGGGACCCTGGATCCCGAAGCCTGCGGCGTGCTTCCCGTCATGGTCGGCCGCGCGACAAGGCTCTTTGATTTCCTGGTGGAGAAGCGCAAGGTATACCTGGCCGAGATCGCCTTCGGTGAAGCAACCGATACGCAGGACGCCCAGGGTACCGTCACCGAGTGCGGTGATAATTACCCGGACGCTGCGGCCGTGGACGCGGTCCTGCCGCAGTTTACCGGCGATGTCATGCAGATGCCGCCGATGTACAGCGCGCTCAAGCGCAACGGTGAGACACTGTACAGGCTCGCGCTGCGCGGTGAAACGGCTGAAATAGAGCCGCGGCCGATCCGCATCGACGCGATCGAGAGGCTCGCGGAAACGCCGCGGCACGGAATGCTGCTGCGCGTGACCTGCGGCAGGGGTACCCATATCCGCACGCTGTGCCGTGATATCGGCCAGGCTCTCGGCTGCCCCGCGCATATGCGCTTCCTGCTGCGTGAGCAGACAGGCGCATTCGGGCTCGATACCGCGGTTACCCTTGAGGCGCTCAAGAGCGCGTCTAGGGACGAGATCGAATCGGAATACCTGATGCCCCTGGATGCACCGCTTAAGCACTTCAGGCGCTATGATATCCCCGGGGAACTCTGGAAGAAATGCCTGAACGGCGTGCCTCTTGCAGTCGATGAGCACAGGCTGGAGACAAGCGAAGGCGAATACATACGCATGTATGCGGACAATGATTTTATCGGGATCTCGCAGGCGGAAGCAGACGGAACGCTGACGCCTCGCATGGTAATAAGCAAGCAGGAAGGATGGAAAAAGCAATGACTGAACTGAAACGGACCCCCGAAGAAGTAAACGGCATGACTGAGGAGCAGCTGCGTGCTGCGCTGCGTAAGATCAAGTGCTTTATGCTGGACATGGACGGCACCTTCTATCTGGGCAACCAGCTCCTGGAAGGCTCGCTGGACTTCCTTGACGCGGTCGAAGCGACCGGGCGCAAGGTATTGTTCCTGACCAACAATTCCTCCCGCAGTGCGGATTACTATGTAGAAAAGCTCAAGCGCATGAACGTACGTGAGCCGTTCCTGAACGTACTGACCTCGGGCCAGGCGACTGCGCGCTACTGCAAGGCGAACTTTGCCGGCAAGAAGGCGTTCCTTCTCGGCAACCATATCCTTGCGGGCGAGTTTGAGAAGATGGGCGTCCCGGTCGATAACGAGAACCCGGACTACGTCGTGATCGCGTTCGATACGGAGCTCGATTACGCGAAGATGACCGCGGTCTGCGACTTCGTGCGTGCAGGCCTGCCCTACATCGCCACGCATCCTGACTACAACTGCCCCACCGAGACCGGCTTCATCCCGGACATCGGCGCGATCATCGCGTTCATCAAGGCGTCCACGGGCCGTGTGCCGGAACTGATCATCGGCAAGCCCTACAGCGGCATTGTCAAGGATGCGCTGATGGTCACGGGCCTTCAGGCGGATGAGCTCGCCATGTGCGGCGACCGCCTGTATACCGACATCGCGACGGGCGTGAACTTCGGCATGACCAGCATCCTCGTCATGAGCGGCGAGACCACCTGGGAAGACCGTGAAAAGAGCGAGATCAAGCCGCATCTGACGTTTGACCGGCTGGCCTCGATGATCCCCTACATGGAGAAGATCTGACGCATGATCCGCACGGCCGGCACTGTAAAAATGCCGGCCGTTTTTTCATTGTGGGGCCTTCGTTTTCTTGACATTTTTATACAAAAATTGTACAATGTATCCAATCCTGAATAAAGAGGGGTTTATTTATGTACAACGGAACTTTTGAACCGGCAGCCGAGAGCAAACCCATTCGCGACGTAGCTTACGAGCGTCTCAAGCACGCGATCATCACGGGCGAACTCCCGGCAGGCTCGCGTATTGTCGAAACTGTTTATGCGGAACAGCTGCATATCAGCCGCACGCCTTTGCGTGAGGCGCTGCGCAAGCTGGAGCGCGACGGACTGGTCGAGTATGTTTTGCGGCACGGTGTTGTGGTACGTGCTTTTACTGTTGCGGATATCGAAGAGATTTTTACGATCCGCAACGCTATGATGATGCTGATCCTTCCTTCGGTCATTGAAAGGGTATCTGACAAGGATATCGCCGAACTGCGCGTCCTGCTTTCCGAAATGGACGTCGCACAGAAGGAAGAGGACTGCGACGCGCTGGCCTCATTCAACCGCGCGTTCCACAGCAAGATCGAGCATCTGACGGACAAAAAGCGCATCCTGCGCGTGATCGACGACCAGGAAGAGTACATCACGCGTTTCTCTGCGGTTACGATCGCCAGCATCGTCCGGCGTTCGAAGGCGCACCAGGAGCACCATGAGATGGTGGACCTGCTCGAGAAGCGCGACCTGGACGGCCTGGAAAAGCTGATGAGCCATCATCTGGATGAGAGCAAGATGACTTGCCTGGCCGCAGTGGCCAACCGCAAGTAAGGAGGGGCATTGTCTATGGACGGGAGATGGGATCTTTCCGTTTTCTATCAGGGTTTTGACGACCCGCAGATCGAAGCGGACTTTGAGCGGATCTCGGAACTGTGTGCACAGATCCGGGAGACGCTTGATTCAAAAGCTGAGCCTGCCGCGCTGCTCGAGAGATCCGCGGACCAGGAGGAAGAGCTGTCGAGACTCTTCGGCAAGCTGACAGGGTTTGCGGGGCTCACGCAGGCAGCGGATGCCGGGAACAAGGAAGCCATGCAGCTGTATGACCGCTGCATGCAGAAATCCGTGGAACTGGACCTTCTTTCGTCCGCGTTCTCCCGTTATCTGAGCGCCTTGGACGAGAAGACGTTCGGGGATACGGTCGCATCGAGCCCGAAGCTGCAGGCGATCGCGTTCTATCTCCGCAGGCAGCGTGAAGCGGCCGAGCATACGCCCGCTCCCGAGATCGAGGAATGGCTGCTTAATATGTCCTTGAGCGGCGCCGAGACCTTCTCACAGCTCCGTGACCAGCTGGATGCGACCCTGATGGTCGATTACCGCGGCGGACAGCTTCCGCTTTCAGAAGTCCGCGGCCTGGCCGAGGATCCGGATCCCGCCGTACGCAGGGATGCATATGAAGCGGAACTCGCTTCCTACAAGAAGATCGAGCTGCCCATGGCAGCCTGCCTGAACGGCATCAAGGGCGAAGGCCTGACGATGGTGCGTGCAAGGCATTTTGACAGCATCCTGGATGAGTCGCTGTATGAGTCGAACATGGACCGCGAGACGCTGGATGCCATGTGGACTGCCTGCAAAGAGTTCTTCCCGGTATTCCGCCGCTATCTGCGCAAGAAGGGCGAACTGCTGGGCTATAACAACGGCCTGCCGTTCTTTGAACTGTTCGCGCCGATCTCCGACGGGAAGACGCCTGCCAAAACGTATACCATTGAGGAGGCCAGGGCGACCCTGATCCGTGAACTGAGCAAGTTCACTCCTGAGATGGGCAAGTTCATCGACAACGCATTCGAGAACGACTGGATCGACCTCTATCCTCGTGAAGGCAAGAGCGGCGGTGCGTTCTGCTCAAGTGTTGAGCATGTGGAACAGAGCCGTGTCCTGACCAACTTCACCGGCAACCTGCCCGATGTCAGTACGCTGGCGCACGAGCTCGGCCATGCCTGGCACAACCGCTGCATGGCGGGACTGCCGCTGGTCATGCGCAATGAGCCGATGCCGCTGGCGGAGACCGCGTCGATCTTCAACGAGACCCTGCTCGCGCACGCGCTGCGTGCGGACGTGCCGCACAGCCAGCTGCTGGGACTCCTGGACGCCGACCTGCAGAACAGTACGCAGGTGGTCATCGATATCTACAGCCGCTTCCTGTTCGAGAGTGCCGTGATCGAAGGCCGCAAGTCGCATAACCTGAGCGTAGACGAGCTCAAGGAACTGATGCTCGACGCACAGGAGCAGAGCTACGGCGACGGTCTGGATCCGGAATACAGGCATCCCTACATGTGGGCTTGCAAGAGCCACTATTATATCCCTGGCCTGGGATTCTATAACTATCCTTACGCATTCGGCCAGCTCTTCGGTATGGGCGTGTATGCGCGCTATCAGGAGAAGGGACCGGCCTTCGTGGAAGATTACAACAAGCTGCTGCGTTCCTGCGGATCCGACATGGTCGCGGACGTGGCTGCGAGCGTAGGCATCGATGTGCACAGCGTCGACTTCTGGCGCAGCTCACTGAAGACTATCGCTGAAGATATCGAGCTGTTTATCCGGCTCGCTGACGAACAGATAAAGGAGAATTAAAATGGCAACTGATCTTGAGATTGCACAGGCGGCGAAAATACAGCCGATCGGAAATATCGCACAGGCGGCGTGCCTGAAGGAAGAGAGCCTCTCTCCGTACGGCCGCTATATCGCCAAGGTCGACCCCGCTTTCTACCGTGATCTTCCGCGTCGCGCGAAGCTGGTGCTGGTGACTGCGATCACGCCCACGCCCGCAGGCGAAGGCAAGACGACAGTCAGCATCTCCCTGGCTGACGGTATGCGCAAGAACGGCAAGAACGTCATGCTCGCACTGCGCGAGCCCTCCCAGGGCCCGGTGTTCGGCATGAAGGGCGGCGCTGCCGGCGGCGGCTATGCCCAGGTACTGCCTATGGAGCAGATCAACCTGCACTTTACCGGCGACCTGCATGCGATCACGGCTGCGAACAACCTGCTTGCCGCGATGGTCGACAACCACATCCAGCAGGGGAACCAGCTGGGGATCGACCCGCGCCAGGTATGCTTCCGCCGCTGCATGGACGTGAATGACCGTCAGCTGCGCTCCATCGTCAGCGGTCTGGGCGGACGTACGAACGGCGTTCCGCGCGAGGACGGTTTCGATATCACCGCTGCCAGTGAAGTCATGGCTACCTTCTGCATCGCGGAAGACCTGCCCGACCTCAAGGCGCGTCTTGCGCGCATCGTGGTCGCGCGCCGCTATGATGGCACTGCCGTGACCTGCGGCGACCTGAACGCCGAAGGCGCGATGGGCGCACTGCTGCGCGATGCCGTACAGCCGAACCTCGTCCAGACGATCGAGGGAACGCCCTGCCTGATGCACGGCGGTCCCTTCGCGAACATCGCTCACGGCTGCAACAGCGTTATCGCCACCAAGCTCGCCATGAAGCTGACTGACATCGTGGTTACCGAGGCAGGCTTCGGCGGAGACCTCGGCGCTGAGAAGTTCGTGGACATCAAGTGCCGCCAGGCCGGTCTTTTCCCGGACTGCATCGTGCTGGTCGCGACTGTGCGCGCGCTCAAGCATCACGGCGGCGTGGACAAGACCATGCTGAACCAGGAGAACATCCCCGCCATGCTGGAAGGCTGCGGCAATCTGTGGCGCCATCTGGAGAATGTGCGCAAGGTCTGGCAGCGTCCTGTCGTCGTGGCGATCAACCGCTTCATCAGCGATACGCAGGCTGAGCTTGATACGCTCTATAAGGCTGTTGCTGAAAAGGGTGTTCCCGTTGCCGTATGCAACGGCTGGGCAGAGGGCGGAAACGGCACGCTGGAGCTCGCGGAGCTCGTAGCGCGCGAAGCCGAGAACAACACTGCGACCGAGCCCTCCTTCACGTATCCCGATTCCATGACCCTGACTGAGAAGATCGACGCTGTGGCACGCCGCATCTACGGCGCGGACGGCATCTCCGTATCGCCCCTGGCCGCAAAGCAGCTGGCTACGCTTGAAAAGGAAGGCTACGGCTATATGCCGGTCTGCATCGCCAAGACGCAGTATTCCTTCAGCGATGACGCCGCCAAGATCAATGCGCCCACCGGCTTCACCGTCAGCATCCGCCAGGCACGGCTGTCTGCCGGCGCGGGCTTTGTCGTGGCGTTTGCCGGCGATATCATCGCGATGCCCGGCCTGCCGAAGCGTCCGGCAGCACTTGGAATCGACGTGGATGAAAACGGGACCATCAGCGGTCTGTTCTGATAGGAGACCAACTATGAAGAAACTCGCTGCGGCGATCCTGTGCCTGCTGCTCATCTGCTGCACCGCCCTTGCGGAGCAGGAAATGAGCTGGCAGCAAATGCTGCAGATCGCTACACCTTCACCCGTGCCTCCGTATGCTGCGACCAGCACGCCCGCGCCAACGGAAGACCCGAATGCGGATGTCCGCTTCGAGGCTGACGGGAGCATCGTACTGACGATCACCGCCGTAGGCGACGTGACCATCGGCCGCAACGTGCAGAGCACTTCGACCATTTTCCAGAAGGAACTGGAGCGCCAGGACGGGGATATCAATTTCATCTTCCGCAACACGAAGCAGATCTTTGAGTCCGACGACCTGTCCATCATCAATTTCGAAGGCGTTCTCGCCGATTCGTATACGATCCCTTCCTCCAAGAAGGGCAACAGCTTCCTGTTCATCGCATCCCCGGAATACGCACAGGCTCTTGCCAATAACAGCGTTGAGGTCGCGACGATCGAGAACAACCATATCGATGACTTCGGCGACCAGGGCAGAAGGGACACCCAGCGCGCTCTGACGGAAGCCGGTATCCAGTGGGCGGATGAGTATCATCCGACGGTTTACCATGTCCAGGGCCTGGATGTCGCGATTCTGTCCTACAAGACGTTCGACTATTACAACACGCTGTTCACCAAGGTCCCGCAGGAAGTCGAGAAGGCCAAGAAGGAAAACGACCTGGTCATCGTATGCTTCCACTGGGGCGCCGAAAAGGACTACGCGCCCAATGCGAACCAGCAGAAGCTGGGGCACATGGCAGTGGACGCAGGCGCGGACCTCGTGATCGGGCATCACAGCCACCGCATCAACCCGATCGAGAAGTACAACGGCAAGTATATCGTTTATTCGGTGGGCAATTTCTCGTTCGCCGGGAACAACAAGCCCGACGATATGTCGACCTTCATCTTCCAGACACGGTTCAGGATCAAGGACGGGGAGATCACCGCGAACCCGTTCCGCATCATCCCGTGCAGGATCTCGTCCAGGACGGACCGGAACGACTTCGCTCCGACGCCCTATACCGAGTCGATGCAGATCAACAATACGATCAAGATCATGACGGATAACGGCAAAAAGCTGCAGTATGCGGTGAGCGATTATCCGCTTGACTGGGAGTGACGCTATGGCCAGTGTAAAGGCTGTACTGATGGACGAAGCGGCCATGAGCCGCGCGCTGACGCGTATTGCGCACGAGATCATCGAGCGCAATGACGGTGTGGATAATGTCGTGCTGATCGGCATCCGCCGCCGCGGCATTCCGCTGGCGCGGATGATCGCGGACAATATCGGGCGCATCGAGAATAAGGAGATCCCGGTAGGGGAACTGGATATCATGCTCTACCGTGACGACCTGACGAAGATCGCCGATATGCCGCAGCTGAGCAACACGAACGTGCCGTTCAGCGTGACCGGCAAGCGCGTCGTGATCGTGGACGATGTGCTGTATACCGGCAGGACTGCGCGCGCGGCGATCGACGCGATCTTTGCGATGGGACGCCCGGCAATGATCCAGCTGGCGATTCTGGTCGACCGCGGACACCGTGAGCTTCCGATCCGTGCTGACTATGTGGGCAAGAATGTGCCCACTTCCCATAACGAAGTGATCGCGGTCCAGCTGCCGGAATTCGACGGTGAAACGGCCGTGAAGATCCTCGCTCTGGACTGACAGGAGGCAGACATGCGCGCTAAGATCGTTCTTCTGTATGAAACGGAAACAGGAAAGAAAATCTGCAATGCGGCATCGAGCGTGCTCGCACAGACAGCGGTAGCCTTTGGGCATACGATTTCCCTGCCCGTACGGCAGTGCGCGCATGGCGAGGGCGTAACGGACGAGCTGCTTGATTTCTGCGGTGATGCGGATGCCGTGCTCGTGTGCGAAAGCGGCATGGCCTGCCTGCCCGAGCTTGCGGCCGAGCTTATGTGCGCGGTACGCGTGCGTGATCTCCGCTACGCATCCCTGATCGAGAACCGGTCCCTGACCGGCAGGGATTACCCGCTGAACTGCGTGATCGTACAGGCGCTTGAGAACGAGACCGCCGCACTCGAACTGGCTGCAAAGCGCGCGTTTGAGATCTCCGCGCAGGAGCATCTCCCGATCGATCAGGTCCCGCCCACCGGAAAGCTCGCACAGGCCTGGCAGACGGCGATCGGAAACGCGGACTCACTGAGTGCGCCGTATCATGCGCGTGAACTGGCGCTGCCCAATGCGGTGCCCGAGATGATCTACCGCACGTCACGCTTCGGTGTGATCGCGTGCCCGCCGTATGCCGGCGGTATCCTGGCCGAGGCTGCGTCTGCACTGTCCGGTGCGCCCGGAATGTGCTTTGACGAGTATGCCGGCGGCGAATGCGCGCTGTATGCGCCGCTCAGGAACGCGGAAGGAACTGCGGATCCCTTCGGCATGCTGCGTGCTATCTGCCATCTGCTCAAGCATGCTGTGAAGCTCGAAAAGGAAGCGGGCTGCCTTGAGGCGGCTCTCTCGAATGTCCTGCAGGCGGGCTGGAGGACGGAAGACATCCTGTCACCGGATACGCAGCTGACGGACATTGAAGGTGCTGCAGAGCTGATCTGCGGGCAGATCGAGCTTGCAGGCTCCTGGATCAAGGAATAATAAACAGGCCAACTGAGTGAAAACTGTTCTGTTGCGGAGGAATCGGCTTTGAAGAAATGGCTGGCGGTCTGCCTTCTGCTGATGCTCGTGCTGCCGCTGTGCGCGGCTGCCGAGGAGATCACGTTCTCGTTTATCGGCGACTGCAGTATCGGTGAGACATATCAGCGCAAGGGTGAAAAGGACGGCTATACCTGGATGCTCGACCAGAACGGCATGGACTGGCCGTTCTCGCTTGTGCGCGAGTACCTCGAGGCCGATGACTACACGTTTGCGAACCTTGAGGTCGTGTTCACTTCACGTAAGCGCCATGCCGACAAGGTTTACCCGCTGGTAGGCGAACCGCGCTATGCCGAGGTGCTGCTGCATTCCGGCGTGGACGCAGTGAACACTGTCAACAACCACTGCTTTGATTTCTATCTTGAAGGCTATCAGGATACGATGGCAACGCTGGACGCGCTGAACTTTCCGCATTTCGGCAGCGTGTATGTCGGCAACAAGACCAACGGCCAGGACGTACTGCTCACGGCCGAGGTCAAGGGCGTCAAGATCGGCGCGATGGGGTTCACGTATCCGCAGGATTCTGACCTGAAACTGATCGAGGAGCGCATTAAAACGCTCCGCGAGCAAGGCTGCACGTTCATCGTCGTGTCCCTGCACTGGGGACGCGAAACACACGCGTATCCCGAGGCCACTCAGCTCAAGTATGCGCGCAAAGTGATCGACCTGGGCGCGGACATGATCTGGGGCCACCATGCGCACGTACTGCAGCCGGTGCATTTCTATAAAGGCAAACCGATCCTGTATTCCACGGGCAACTTCACTTTCGGCACCATGTCGTCGAATGTTGACCGTGATACGGGGATCTTCCGGCTGACCTTTGAGACGACAGAAGAAGGCCTGGTGCTGGACCGCCTGGAGGTCATCCCGTGCCGCACGACAGGCAAGGGCGACTACAGGCCCTACGAGCTGACGGAGACCGAAGACCGTGAGCGCGTATTCAAGAAACTAATCTATCCGAAGGAAGTCCAGAACATGGAAAGGCTCCCTTCTGAGTTCGCTCAGACCGGGATGGTCTATATGGTCGACGGACTTCCGACCACTAATAAATAAGCTGGACGAAGCAAATCAACTGTGCTATAATACCACGAACACGCGGAAGGAGGGGTGCCTGAATGGAGAGGACCGGGTTTGTCAAGGAAAAGCAGGGGGATACGCTGCGCGTATGTTTTGAGCGCCCCGAAGCCTGTGAAGGCTGCCGCGGGTGTTCCAAGGGCTTTCTGCCCAAGAAGGAATTGCTGACCGTGTTCGGCCAGGCCGAGGTCGGCGACGAGGTCATAGTGCGCATGCCGGAAGCGAAGACATTGAAGGCTTCCCTGCTCGCGTACGGCGCGCCGCTGTGCGGTGCTGTTGCGGGACTTTTGATCGCGTCCGCCGCGGGAGCGGGGGATGCGGTGACACTTGTGGCCGCTTTGGCCGGTATGGCAGCCGGTTACGGCGCGGTGCGGCTTTTTGATCTCCGCCTGCGCAGGAATGAAGACTGGCGCCCGACAGTAGTGGCTGTCGTTTCTCAGGAAGAGAAGAAGGAGTAAATCATGAGCGAAAAGATTTTTACCGCTGCGAATTTTGAACAGGAAGTGCTCAAGGCTGACAAGCCCGTCCTGGTGGATTTCTGGGCATCCTGGTGCGGCCCGTGCCGCATGCTGGCTCCGACGATCGAAGAGGTCGCCGAGGAGACCGAAGGCCGTGCCATCGTGGGCAAGGTCAATGTGGATGACGAAATGACGCTGGCGCGCAAGTACCGCATTGCGTCCATTCCCACCCTGATCGTGTTCGAGAACGGCGAGGAAGTCCGCCGCAGCATCGGCGTGATCGAAAAGGAAGACGTACTGGATCTTTTGGGCATCGCCGAGTAAAAACTGGGTTTTTACAAGAAATTTCTTATATTTTTATAATTTAGGGTATAGCATTCCGCGCATTTTTGTGGTATGCTGTGTTTAGAATTATGCATTTGGAAGATGCATGCGAGAACAGCATATACCAATGAATGCCGGAAACAGTTCTGTCCGTCTGCGGGCAGTGTTTTGCGGCAGGGACAGGAAAGCAGGTTAATATGGTAAATTCTCCGAAGTTAAGGATCATACCCCTCGGGGGTATTGATGAGTTCGGCAAGAACATCACAGTGTTCGAGTATGACAAGGACATCATCGTGGTGGACTGCGGCTCCATGTTCCCCAAAGACGATATGCTGGGCATCGATCTGGTCATTCCGGATGCCAGCTATCTGGTAGCGAATAAAGACCGTATCCGCGGCTATGTGTTCACACACGGCCATGAGGATCATATCGGCGCTGTGCCATACGTGGTCGCCGAAGCGCCGGCACCGCTCTACGGCTCGCGCCTGACGATGGCGCTGATCGAGAGCAAGCTGAATGAGCATCATGTGAACAACGTGACGCTCAATGTTGTCGTGCCCAGGCAGGTCATCACGCTCGGCTGCTTCACGGTACGCTTCATCAAGGTCACGCACTCCATCCCGGGCGCGTTCGCGCTCGCGATCACCTCGCCTGTGGGCACAGTCGTGTGTTCGGGCGACTTCAAGATCGACTTCACGCCCCTGGACGGCGAGATGACAGACCTGCATACGCTCTCCGCTCTGGGCGATGAGGGCGTGCTCGCGCTGCTCTGCGAAAGCACGAACATCGAGCGCCGCGGATACACGATGAGCGAGCGCAAGGTCGGCGACACGTTCTTCCAGCAGATCGGAAGCGCGGTCGGCCGCGTGATCATCG